>JAFGGD010000013.1 GCA_016930695.1 Candidatus Eisenbacteria bacterium | reverse complement strand
CGCGCTCCCAGATACCGGTGGTGGCGTCGTCGCCGGCGTCGCCGACGGTCCACCCCTTGTCGGTCTCGAAGTCGTCCTCGAAGACGACCGTGTAGCTCACCGTGAAGGAATGGTACGCCGCCGGAGCGCCGTCCGGATCTGTCTCACGGTCGTGATTCTCGTCCACCGCCAGGATGTAGTAGTTCACCAGCGTGCCGCAGGGCTGGCCCGGGATCTCGCCGGCGTACTCGTTCGGCGTCCCCGTGGCCGACAAAACCGCCGACTCCCATGCCCTCTGCGCCTGCGTCTCGTACACGACCAGGATCGAGTCGGGGAGAAGCGGCGCGACGGTGGAGGTGATCGTCGCCGTCACCGGAATGTCGTGGTTGCACTCGTCCGTGTCTTCCACCGGCGTGTGCGTGATGAAGATCGACGGCGTCCAGAACGGGGTGGCGCTCACCTCGTTGGAATAGCCGCTCCGGTCCCCCTCGGTGTCCACGGCGCGCACTCTGTAATAGTAAGTGCTGTCATTCTCCACGTCCGTATCGAGGTAGGAGGTGTCCGGCGCGTCGATCGCCGCGATCGAGTCGGTCGGGTTCGGAGACTGCGCCCGATAAAGCACGTAGTAATCGATGTCCGGCTCCGCGTTCGGGTCCCAGGCGAGGGACACCTGCCCGTCCCCTTCCACGGCGGCGAGACCGGTCGGCGCGGCGGGAGGCGTCCCCTCCTCCACCGTGGCGCTCCCTTCATAGGGGAGTCCGTTCTGCGCGGTCACGGTCACCGACACCGATCCGCCCGTGTCGGGCGACGGTTCGAGGGTCACCTGGCCGGAGGAGTTCGTGAGACCGGTTTCGTAGACCTCGGTCCCCTTCATCAGGCAGACCAGGGCGTCCTCGACCGGCGATCCGCCCATGGTGACCGAAACGGTGTAGTAGGACGCGCCGGTGGGAAGCGTCCCCGGATGGTTCACCGCGAGAGCCTGAGGCGTCTCGGTCCAGAGCGGGGTTTCCGGATCGCCGAGCAGGTTCAGCTCGTAGAGGCAGTAACGCATATACTCGTCCGACTGCGATTCCGGAACGAGAGCGTCCTTGTGGTCCGCGTGGGTGATTCCGGTCCGGTAGATGTTGTCGTCGAAGAGGGCGCGGAAGAATTCCTTGTCGAAGACGTCGGAGGCGCACTCGCCCGGATAGCCGGGGCAAGCCCAGCCGTAACGGCTGTTGCCGACGAAGGCGATGCCGCCGCCGTCCGGATTGTTCACGTAGTGCTCGGCGATGTTGTCGTAGTCGAAGGCCGCCGCCCAGCACCCCATGGTGTAGTAGAGGCCCTTACGGTCGCCGTTGTCGAGGGCGTCCATGTCGCTGTTGTAAAGCGCGCTCGGGCCGATGCTCATCACGTTGTAGTTGCAGTGGCCGCAGTGGTTCGTGATGTTCGGCCCGTCGTTCAGGGCGTTCATGGCCGAGGTGTAGTTCAGGTTGCCGTCCCGCTCGTAGAGCTTGGTGATGGGATCGAAGTTCGACGGCACGTAGTTGGTATCGATCCAATCCTTCAGGATTCCGTGGTCCGTGTAGGGATCCGGGTCGTCCCAGAGGATCTCCGCCAGGAAGAGCATCTCCTCCTGGAAATCGGTGGGGAGCGTGCTCCCGGTGGAGGCGCCCTCGTAAGTGAGGACCTGGTTCACGAAGTTGGAAGCCTCCGAGGAGGTGTTCACCGGCGCGCGGCCCACGTAGATATCGGCGTACATGTCCACGTTGTCCGAGGGATACTCGCCGTACCGACTGTCGCCGTCGGCGTTCCAGTCGCCGTCGGTGTCCGAGAAGTACATGTCCGCCCGGATTCCGTCGTTCTCCACTTCGTCCCAAACCACCCGGGCGGGGACCACGTCCACGTCGCCGCCGAGAAGGACGTACTGGAGCCCCTGATTCGCCTCATAGTCGAGGATGAAGTTGCGGATCTTCTCCTGGTCGTCCAATCCGGAGTAGTTGCTCGAGATCCAGGAGACTGTGAAGATCTCCGTCTTCACTCCCTTGAGGGTTTTCCAGTCCGCCAGGGGCTGGAACTCGTCCACGTAGGAGTCGCCGGTGATGATCGCGTAGGCGACGCCGGCGTCCCGGCTCTTCTCCGCCCGGGGGCCGATGTACTCGTCCACCTTCTCCGGGTTCACCACGATGGAGCGGATCCGGTCCGCTATGGCCCGTTCCGCCGCCTCGTCGCGCCCGGCGATGGTTCTCACGGGCTCCGCAGCCTCGAGCACCAGCTCGATCCGCACGCTCCGGTTCAGAACGAGCCGCCGCTCCGCCGGCAGATACTCGAAGGGATAAACCTTCACGCCGGCGATGCGGTAGCCGGACAGGACGCCGTTATTCAACAGCTTCGCCGTCTCTCCCGGATAGGGAGCGGTTCCCTCGTAGACCGTTTTCTCCGGTTCGACGAAGGCCGGCGCGTGTTCGTCGCTGGTCCGCGCGTACGGCTGGGCCGGATAAAGGAGGAAGTCGTCCCCCAGGTCGACGCGGTCCACCGAGAGAACACGAACCTCCGCCACCCGCATGTCCGCGGGGACGGAGAACTGGAGCGTCCGCGCCGGGATCATCGGTCGCCCGGGAACGATCTCGAACCGGCAGTCCTCCATCCGGATGAGGTTGTACCCGTCCCGGCTCTCGTATTCGACCGCCGAGGGGTCGAATGTAATGGTGTGCGTGATCGAACTCTGAGCGGACGCGACCGCGGCAAACGCGAGCGTCCCGGCCCAGACGATCATGGCGACTCTGGCCCAGCGCATGGCGACCTCCTTGTCGGGAACCTTTTGAAGTAGGCGACCGCGCCCGGCGACCGGGAACGCGGATCAGGGGGAGCATTATCTCGCACTCGGACAAAGCTAATGCTATCACATTCCGTGAGTTAGATCAAGCGCCGATCCGGAGGGGGAAGAGGGAGCCCCTTCGGGGGCGGGGCGCCCGGAAAAGGTTCCGAACGCCCCGCGCGCCGATCGCCGATCAAGGGCAGGAAGCACCCCCGGAGAGGAAGGGGAGATACTTCATGGTGTCCTGGAAGTCCACCGTGCCGTCGGGGCTCCAGTCCAGATCGCCGCAAACGCCGGTCCCCGCCTGGAGCTGCGGGATGAATTGGAAGGTGTCGTAGTAGTTCACCGTTCCGTCGCCGTTGAAGTCGGGCGAGCGGACCTCCGTGACGGCGGTGGCCGTGAGCGGCAGCAAGCCCGCGGTCGCGGTGGCGGTCACGCTCCCGCATCCCCCGGCTTCGATCACGTCGAAGAAGACGCGTCCCTCCGAATCGGAGGCGTCACCGGAGGCGAGGAGGAGGGCGTCGCCGCCGCTCGCGCAGAAATGGAACCCCGTGCCTTTCGCGGAAACGCCTTCCAGAAGGAGAGTTACGTCGCCTGCGGGGAACCCGGGAACCGGGACACCGGAGCCGTCCCGCAGAGTGACCGTCACGGTAAGCGTCGAGTCGCCGTTCCCGTCCGGTGCGAGCATGGACCGGGCGGACGCGCTCACGGTGGAGAGGTCCGGATCGACCTCCTGAGACTCCACGGAAGCGATCCCCTCATAGGGAAGCAGATTCCGGCCGGTCACGGTAATCGTCATCGTCCCCGTCGTCGCCGGCGCGGGCGTGAAGACGATTTCTCCCGTGGGCCCGGTCCAGCCGACATCGTAAACCTCTTCTCCCTTCCAGAGGCAGACCCGCGCCTCGTCCACCGGCGCGCCTCCGGCGGAGACGGTTACCGGGAAAGAGGAGGAAGCGGCGGGGAGCGTCGCCGGATGGGCGACGTCGATCGCGGTCGTCGCGGCGGTCCAGAGGGGCATCTCCGGGTCGCCGAGCAAGTTCAGCTCGTAGAGGCAGTAACGCATGTAGGCGTCCTGCCGCGACTCCGGCACGTAGACGTCCTTGGCGTCGGCGTGAGCCTCGCCGAGACGGTACAGATCCTCACCGAAGATGGAATGGAAAAAGGCGCGATCGTACAGGTCGGAGGCGCACTCGCCCGGGTATCCGGGGCATCCCCAGCCGTAGCGACTGTTGCCGACGAATGCGACGCCTCCGCCGTTCGGGTTGTTGATGTAGTGCTCGGCGATACAGTCCAGATCGAACGCCGCCGGCCAGCAGCCGATTGTGTAGAAGATCCCCTGGCGGTTCCCGTTCGTCAGCGCGTTCATGTCGCTCGAATAGAGCGCGTCCGGTCCGATGGACATGACGTTGGTGTTGCAGTGGCCGGTATGGTTGGTGATGTTGGGACC
This sequence comes from Candidatus Eisenbacteria bacterium, assembly GCA_016930695.1. Lineage (NCBI taxonomy): Bacteria > Candidatus Eiseniibacteriota > Candidatus Eiseniibacteriota bacterium. Next base: position 84,641 of record JAFGGD010000013.1, on the reverse strand, counting down.
GGCGTTCATCGCCGCCATCGCCGAGGAGTGGTTCAGGTTGCCGTCGTCCTGGTAGAGCTTGGTGATCGGATCGAAGCGGGGGGGCACGTCCTGGACGTCGATCATGTCCTTCATCACGCCGCCGTCCGAGTAGGGGGGATTCCAGAGCACCTCGGCGAGAAAGAGCATCTCCTCCTGAAAATCGAGGGGGAGCGGATCGCCCTCATCGGCCCCTTCGTAGGTCAGTACTTTATCCACGAAAAGTTCCGCCTCGTCGGCGTCGTGCACCGTCGCCCGGCCGACGTAGACATCGGCGTAGAGATCCACGCCGTCGGAGGGAATCTCACCCCAGTAGGCGTCGCCGTCGTCGTTCCAGGTCCCGTCCGTGTCGGAGTAGTAGAGATCGCAGCGAATCTGGTCATAGCCGAGGTTGTCCCAGGCGATCCGCGAGGGGATACGGGCGTCATCCGCGGCGAGCAGCACCCAAACCGTTCCCCGGTTTTCCTCGTAGTCCTTGATGCAGTTGCGGATCTGCTCTTGGCTGTCCACACCGGAGTAATTGTCGTACACCCAACCGGTGGTCACCACCTCGGCCCGGACACCCTTCTTGGTTTTCCAGTCGGCCAGCCGCTGGAAAGCGTCGGTCCAAACCGGTTTGGTGATGATCAGATAATCGATCGCGTCGTCCCGTTTGGTCGCCGACACGAGCCGTCCATTCCCCTCAACCCTCTCCGGGTCGGCGACAAGCGCCCGCACTTTGCGGCGGACCGCCTCCTCCGCGACGGCGCTCCGCGGCACCCGGGCGCGGCCCGGCTCCGGGTCGTCCTCCAATTGAATCACGATCTCGAAGGAGCGGTTCAGAAACACCCGCCCCTCGCCGGGGATCAACGTAATCGGGTTCACACGAACCGCCGCCACGCGGTAGCCGCCCATGTTCCCCTCACCGGCCGCTTCCACGACCCGCTCCGGATAGGGATCGGACGAGGCGTACCTCATCGGTTCGGGTTCGACGAAGGCGGGCGGTTCCTCGTCGCTGAAACGGGCCGGCGGCTGGGAGGGCCGGATTGTGAAACCGTCGCCCAGGTCGATCCTGTCGAGGGCGCGCACCTCCACCGCCGCGACCCGCGCGCCGGCGGGGAGCGAAAAGTGCAGTGTGCGCGCGGGGATCATGGGGAATCCCGGCCGGATCGAAAAAACGCACTCATCGACGAGAACCACCGTGTAGCCGTCCCTCTCCTCGAAATGAACGGAGCCGGGATCGAACGAAACGGTGTGGGTGATGACGCTCTGCGCGCGCGCCACGGCGGCGCCGATCAGGAGCGCCGCGCAGGCCGCAAGGACCGTATAGGCGCGAGCCCGTTTCATAGAAGAACCTCCTCAATCAAGGACGGGGGAACGTTCGCGATTCCGTTTTCCACTCTCTCGTGAAATGCGGTGGGGGACACCGGTCAATCGTGGATGCAATTATAGCACGGACAAGGATTTAGAACAAGCCCCGCGCGCGGCCCGCCAGAAACGCGCCGTGGCCGTCCCCAGGCGACGCGGGCGACTCTTCGGGCGCGAACGGCCCTTCCCTTGAGGGGGCGGACCGCGGCGTGATATAATCGCGTTACTCCGCGCCCCCCGGGAGATTTCGATGCGTCCGACCGGTATGATCCGGCCCACCGCGCTCGCCCTTTCCCTTCTCTTTTTGGGCGCCGGCGCGGCCGCGGCGTTCGCCTCCGCGCCGGTCCAGGCGACCGGCGACGAACACCTGAATTATATGCCCTCCCTCCTACAGCGGGAGGACGGCTCCTTCCTGATCGTCTATGAAAGGCTCGATCAGAATTTCGCGAGCGGCGATCTGATGGCGGTGGAGTCCGCCGACGGCGTGGGCTGGTCGGCGCCGCGCGTTGTGGTCGCCGGCGCGGCGAACGAACGGCACCCCTCGCTCGTTCGGAAGGGGGACGGGACCTTCCTCGTCTACTACCTCTCCGACGCAACGGGTTCCTACGACATCCGCTTCGCCGATTCGCCCGACGGCGTCGTTTGGACCGAGAGGGGCCCGGTCGATCTCGGCTGGTCGGGCGAGGACTTGGTGAACCCGACGGTCTCCCTCGAACCGGACGGAAGCCTCGTCATGTCCTACGATCGTTTGTCGGCGGGGGGGTATGTAGCCCACTCCGCCGACGGCGCCGTGTGGGACAAGGACAAAACGTCGGTGAGCGACGGAAGCTTGAACCGGATCATGCGCCACGCCGACGGCACCTACGTGCTCAGCTATCAGCGCCGCACCGGCTGGCCATGGGAACCGACCAAGATCGACGTCTTCACCAAAACCTCACCGGACCGGATCACCTGGAGCGCCGAGAACCGGGTCACGACGAACCAGAACGACCACGACTCCTTCCCCGTCGAACTCGCGGAGGGCGAGTACGGTCTTTATTACGCGGAGTCTTCCGGCGGCGCCCCCTACGACCTGATGCGGAGAACCTCGCCGGACGGGGTGAATTGGGGACCCGCGGAGCCCCTCCATCCTTACGCGGGATGGGATACCCAACCCCACCCGGTCCGCCTCCTCAGCGGCGGCGTGGGGCTCGCCTGGGCGCGAGGCCCCGAGCAGGACGACACGGAAGTGTGGTTCGCCCTCTTCGATCCCCCCACCTCCGTGGCGTCCCCCTCTCCGGTCCGCCCGCCGGCCCGCCTCCTCGCAGGCCCGAACCCCTTCCGGAACGGTTTGGAACTGCGTCTGGAGGGCTCCGTTTCGCGGGCGCGATCGGCGGCGATTTACGATCCGGCGGGGCGGCTGATCCGCGACTGGAACCCGGCGCCCCCCTGCCCGATTCTTTGGGACGGCACGGACCGAGCGGGCCGTTCGGTCGCGGACGGCGTCTATCTGATCCGCGTGGAGACGGAGGAGATGGTGCTGACGGGGCGCGTGATCCGGATCCGCTGAGGCGCGCGCGGCGGAGCCGGCGAACCTTCTTCGCCCATAAAGAAAGACGGCTCCCGTGAAGGAGCCGTCCCCGTGTCATCGTCGTTCGCGAAACTCTCAGACGAAGGCCATCAGAATCTCGGAATTCTTGCTCTCCTCGCCGACCATCTCCACAACGTCTTGGATGTCGCTCACCGCGAGGCCGAGCTTCTTCCAAACGCTCTTCTGGAAACCGGGGGCGGCGTTCCCCCCGTCGCCGATCTTCTCGAGGTTGCAGATGTAGTCGGCTGTGTGGCAAACGGCGGCCAGTCCCCAGTTCTCGACGTCCGTCTTTTCCGGTTCGTGGTGCCAGCGGATCACCTGGAGGATGTCCGAGGATAGATTCCACTTCATCCCGAGCCACGCGCCCACCTCGGCGTGATCCGAGCCCAACACCTCCCGCTCCGCTTCGTTCAACGGAATTTTCCGATCCCGGGAAACGCGGAGCGCCTCATGGAACTCGTTGTGGAAGAACTGATCGAAGATGATCTTCCCGATGTCGTGCAGCAGGCCGGCGAGGTGGAGCACGTCCTTCCCGTAGCGGCTCTGCATGTGTTGCTGGGCGCGCTCGTAGACGACCACCGAGGCGATGCCGGCGGAGATGGAATGACGCCAAAACTCCTCGCGGTCGAAGCCGTCTTCCTCCTGCTCGCCGAAAGCGGAGAAAACCGCCGTGGAGAGGGCGATGTTGTTGACCGCGCGCATCCCCATCCGGGCTACCGCGGTCTGGACCGACGTGATCGGTTCCTGCCCGCCGTAATAAGCCGAGTTCACCACCTTCAGGATCCGGGCCATGATGGCCGGATCGTCCTCGATGATGCGCGAGACGCGCTTGGCGTCCGAGTTGGGATCGCGAATCGTGCGGCCCAACTCTTCGATCACCGTGGGCAGGGTGGGTAGATTGTCGACTCCCTCCAACTGACGGAAGACTTCCTCCCCCGTCAGTACCTGTCCTGGCTGTGCCATCTCTTCTCTCCCCTCTCCGCGCGTTCGCGTAAAGCGCGCCGCGGAGACCCGAAAACCGTTCGGGGGAAGGGGGGGCGGACACGGACCGGGATCCTTCCCCGGCCGGACGAACGATCCCCGGCCGGCCCCCCGAACCAGAGCGGCGTCATCGTTCGTCCTTACCAAGGATCGGCTCGGATCGTGGAAACATGAGCCCGTATGGGGGACGATCGGCGCTAAACGGCCACATATCGAAAGGATGGGTTCCATCGGACCTCGAGGGGCGTTTCCGAACGGTCAGCGGTTGACGGGAGAAGGGGAAATATGATATACTGCAATTCGAATACTGATACAGGTAATTCAGATCCGAGTGAAGAGGAGACTCTCGGCCACGCTCTTTTCTGAAAATGCCCGTAAATACAGTAGGATTTGAAGGAATGAAACTCTCCCGAAAAGGCGTTTACGCGCTCCGCGTCCTCCCCCACTTGGCGAAGAACTACGGCGGAGCCCCCCTATCGGTCGCCCGTCTGGCCGAGTTGGAACAAATCCCTCCGAAGTACCTGGAACAGATCCTCTCCACGCTCCGCAAGAGGGGTCTCCTCGTGAGCGAGCGGGGAAAGGACGGGGGATATGTGCTGCGTAAGCCGCCGGAACAGATTACGTTAGGGGACATCATCCGGGCGGTGGACGGACCGCTCGCCCCGATTCCTTGCGCCAGCAGGACGGCCCCCCACGCGGACCCGGGCTGCCCATACCCATTCGAGACATGCTGGTTGCGGGCGGTGATGCTCCGGGTTCGCGACAACATCTCCGCCGTTCTTGACCAGGAGAACCTGGCGGAGATGACCGCAGAAGCCGAGAAACGGTCTAGAACAACCGGCTGAGCCGACCCGTGGAGGGTAACGGTCGTGTTTTCCGTTCCAAACGGTTGCCCAATACCATACCAAACATATCTGAATTTAGTGTTATTGACCCCGGTCAAGAGAAACGCCGAATTTCTCGCGAAGGAGGGAACCCCGTAATGAAATCGCCCCGTCTCTTCAAAGCGCTATGGACCGCCTTCCTGTTGGCTGTCGGGGTCCTGCTCGTCGTGCTCGCCTTCACCACCGATTTCTCGCTGGCGAAGCATTTCGAGGGGAGCTTCATGCTCTTCGTTTCCGTGGCGCTGATGGCGTTGGTTTCGGAGTACGTGGACAGCTCCCTGGGGATGGGGTACGGCACAACCCTGACGCCGGTCTTGATCATCATGGGTTACCAACCGATCTACGTGGTGCCGGCGATTCTGCTCTCCGAGTTCGTGACCGGCATCTCCTCCGGTCTGCTCCACCACAACCAGGGGAACGTGAATCTCGGCCGCGGGACCCGGGCACGGAAAACCACGGCGATCCTCGCGATCTGCTCCTTGGTGGGAACGGTGATCGCCGTTTTCGCGGCGGTCAACCTGCCGAAAACGATCGTTAAGAGCTACATCGGTATCATGATTCTCGGGATCGGCGTGTTCATCCTTCTCACGCGGGGGACGACCGGTCGTTTCTCCTTCCGGAAGATCGTCGGCCTCGGCAGCGTGGCCGCCTTCAACAAGGGGATCTCCGGAGGCGGGTACGGGCCGCTCGTCACCGGCGGGCAGGTCGCCCTCGGCGTGCCGGAAAAGAGCGCCGTGGGAATCACCTCCCTCGCCGAGGGGCTGGTCTGCGCCACCGGGCTGGCTCTCTATTTCATCATGAACAGGGGAATGGCGTGGGGTCTCGCGCTCCCTCTCACGATCGGCGCGCTCCTCTCGGTGCCGGCGGCGGTCTGGACCGTCAAGCTGATGCCCCCCAAGATGCTCCGTCAATCGATCGGATACGCCACGATTTTTCTCGGCACGCTCACCCTGGTGCGTGTCCTTATCTGATCCTCGTCCCTTCCGTGAAACACGCGGGGGCTCCGGTCGAACGGCCGGAGCCCTCTCTCCCTCCGCCCGCGCCGGAGGAGAATCCTCTCCCTGACGAAGATCGGGCGATCCGCTATACTTGCATCCCCGGAAACACCGAAACCGACGCTCCCGACCACGAGGAGAGCCATGCGCAAACGACCGTTCCCGATCTCTTTCGCGTTGTTCGTTCTGGTCGTACTGATCGCGACGGCCGCGGCCGCCCACGACGTGCGCCACACCGTGATCGTCGACGCCGACATGGCGCTGGACGATCTGCGCGCGCTGGCGATCGCGGCGACCGCCCCCGACCTGGACCTGCTCGCCGTCATCGCCGTCGACGGCTCCGCCTCTCCCCTCGCCGGCGCGCGGAGCGCCGCCCGACTGCTCGGCGCGCTGGACCGCTCCGGCGTTCCGATCGGCGTCGGCCGCGCGACCGGCCGGCCCGCGCCCGCCTGGCGGCCGATGTCGGAGGCGATGGGTTGGGCGGACCTCCCGCCGGAAAACATCGACGCCCCTCTCCCCTCCGCCACGGATCTCCTCCGCCGCGCCATCCGGGAGTCGCATCACGAAATCACCATTCTCTGCCTCGGGCCGTTGACCGACCTGGCGGACCTGCTTGGGGAGAATCCCTCCATCGCGGAGAGAATCGGAATCGTGTATTACGAGGGGAACGGACCGGACGAGACCCCCCTTTCCTGGAACACGGCGCGGGACACGGCGGCGGCGCGCGTGGTCTTCGCGGGCGGATTCCCGATCGTTTCGATCGCGCTCGGGCGCGGGGATTTCCTCCCCTTCGACCGAAATCTGCTGGACGCGATCAAGCGGGTGGAGACGCCGGCGGCGCGGGCGATCGCGGCGATGCACGCCGACCCCAGAACCACGCGCCTCGTCGACGCGGGCCACTTCGTCGCCTGGGACGAGACCCTCCCCCTTCTTCTTCTCGAGCCGGATCTGGCGACGATCCGCCCCGTTCCGGGAGAGTCGGACCGCTTCCGCCTGACCGCCTGGAATCGGGAAGGGGCGACGCGCGCCTACCTGCGCGTGCTCGAGGAAGGGGGCGGCCCCTTCCCGCCGCGCCGATCGGTCGTCTTCGAGAGTTTCCCCGCCGACCCGGCCCTTTTCCGGCGGGACGTGGCGGAGATCGCGCCGCGGGTGATCGCCCGGCACGGCATGGAGGAGTGGAAGGCGGCGCTCCTCACCAACGAGCTGCACCGCCACCTCGGCATCTACTCGATCCTCGGCGCGAAAATGGGGATCCGGGCGCGGGAGATCCTCGGGGCGTCGCTGGACGAAACGGAGGTGGTCTCCTTCACCGGCCTCGGCCCCCCGCTCAGCTGCATGATCGACGGACTGCAAGCCTCCACCGGCGCGAGCCTCGGCCGGGGGACGATCCGCGCGGACGGGGAGAACCCTCGGCCGGAAGCGCTCTTCCGAAAGGGGGATCGCGCAATCCGTTTACGCATCAAAGATGAGCTGGTGGCGCGGATCCGCGCGGACATCCGCCGGGCGATCGAGGAGAAGGGAAACCTGACCCCCGCCTATTTCGCCGAGGTGCGCCGCCTTTCCCTCGTCTACTGGTTGGAGACGGACCGGGCGGAAGCGTTCGAGACGACCGAGGAGGCGCCGGCGGCGTTCCGCTGACCGGCGCGTCCCCGTCAGCCCCGTTCTCCCCAGGCGCGGGCGACGTTTTCCCGCGGCGCCGGCCGCCCGAACAGCGTCCCCGCGACGATCACCACGAGCCCCACGGCGAGACCGATCAGGAAACCGTGGATCCCTTTCCAGGGGGCGGGCAGGCGGCCCCGCACGATCTGCCAGAGAAGCGCCGCGGCGGCGCCCGCGATCATGCTCGCGAATGTCGCCGCCGGACCGGTACGCCTGCAGTAAAGCCCGAAGAGGAGCGGCCACAGGTTGGTGGAGGCGATCACCGCCCAGGCGAAAGCGGTGAGCACCAGCACGAGCGCCGGCGGCTTCAGGGCGATCAGCAGGCTGATCACGCCGACGGCGAGGCTGGTCACCCGGTTCGCCCGCACCTCCTGCGCCGGCGTCATGGTCCGGCCCATCCCGTGGATCCAGACATCCCGCACCATCGAGCTGGAGATGATGATCAGAATGCCGGCGAAGGTGCTCATCCCGGCGGCGACCACGCCCGCGAGAAAGATCGCGCCCCCCCAATCATTGAGAACCAAAGTGGTGAGTGCGGGGATCGCCTGATCCGCGCTCTCCAGGCCGGGGAGAAGCACCCGGGCGATCGCCCCGTTCAGATAGGGGAGGATCGCCACGGCGCTCCCCAAAGTCGCCACCACCATCCCGAGACGAAGCATCTTGGCGTTTTTGATCGAGTAGAAGCGGATGATGAGCTGGGGCATTCCCCATGTGCCGAGGCTCACGATAAAGGCGAAGCTGACGAGTCCCGCCCACCCCCATTCGCCGGGTGTGTGCAGGTAGCCGGGGCCGATCGCCGCGAGGCGGTCCGCCATCGCCGTCGGCCCGCCGATCTTCATGATCGCCGCGAAGGTGAGGAGGAAGAGGGCGAAGATCATCACGATGGCCTGCACGAATCCGGTCCAGACCACCGCCAGGTAGCCGCCGACCGCGGTATAGAAGAGGATCACCAGGCCGGAGAGGAGCACGCCCCCCCAGTAGGGCATCCCCATGCAGCCGGTGAAGCACTCCGCCATCCCTTTGAGAACGCTCACGTTATACACGATAAGGAAGATCGCCGTGATCTCCGCCGAGAGGACCCGCGCCCGGGGGGATCCGTAGCGCGCCGCGAAGAAGCCGGGGAGGGTCATCGCGTCGAGTCGCTCCGTGAAGAGGCGCACCCGCCGGCCGAGCACGATCCAGGCGAGGGTGGTGCCGACGAGCACGTTGAAGCCGGCGATCCAGAGCGTGGAGAGGCCGAAGAGATAGCCGAAGCCGCCGCCGCCGATGATCACCACGCTCGAGTAGTACGCGGCGACGAAGGAGAGGGCGGTGACCCACGGGCCGACGGAGCGCCCGCCGATGGCGAAGTCCGCCGCGCTGCGGCTCCGGCCGCGGAGCACCACGCCGATGGCGGCGAGGAGGCCGAGGTAGAGGGCGAGGACGAAGATATAAACGATCACTCCCCTCCCCCCTTCCGCTCCCCTGCTTTGTCCGCCAGCGCCCAGACGACGGCGATCACGATGGAGACGAGGATGAGGAGAACCGCGCCGAAAGTGGACCAGGGTATATGGAAGGGACCCATCGTCGCTCCTTTAATTCAGGTCGTAACTGATCTGCCAACGGATGAAGTGGGCCGTCTCGGTCCAGTCCGCCGCCGGCGCCGTCTTGTCGCAGCCGCAGGGATAGCAATACGGACCCGAATCGTAGTACCCGCCCGGATCGAAACGCTCCCAGAGGAGATGCCCCGAGAAACCCTTCCCGATACGGAACTTCGCCCCTAAAAGAGTCAGGATCCCGCGCGACTCACCCTCTTCCGGCGCGTGCCAGTAGGCGCAGCGCCCCTCCAGGTCGACCCTTTCGGTGAGAGCGTGGGTGACTCCGGCGAAGGGACCGATCATGTCCTCCCAGAGGCCGACGCCCCCCTCGCCGACGAGGGAGTAAATATAGAGATCGCTCCACCTGGGCCAGCGCCCCCAAGGCGTGCGAAATGCGCGGAGCTGTTCCCCCTCGCCGGAGTAGAAGAGGCAGCCCGCCTCGGCGCGGGTGCGCTTCCTCCAGGTCTTCCATATTTTCGCCTGCGCCGCGAGCGCCCATCCCTCGCGCGCGTCTCCGAACCGCCTCTGCGGCGCGATCTCCAGGAGCACCCCCGGATCTTTCCCCTCGTCGATCTTCTGGCGGAAATCGAAGGTCCAGTTGGTCTGCGTCGGAAGAACGCCGTCGGGATCCTTTTCGCGCTTCATGATCAGCGCCGCCTCTTTTCCGCCGGCGCCCGCGCAGCGGATCGCCAGGGCGCGCTCGTCGGCGTCCCGCATCGGCCGATCCTCGGAGATCCACTTCTCGTCCCGGGCGATCACGAGAGGATCGTCTTTCTGATTGGCGACGGCGAGAACCTCGATCAGATCCTTCTTCCCCCAGACCACGCGGAAAGCGTTCTGGTGGATGCTCCGGCTCCCGTCGAAGGGGTTGCCGTCGAGCACCAGGAATCCGTCGTTCCACACCACGTCCTGCCGGCCGAGGGTGATCGCGAAAGGCCGTTCCCCCCCTTTCCAGGTCCAGGCGAGGCGGTCGACGATCAACTCGTCTCCGTTCCAACCGCCGCCCGGGGTCCGCATCTCCCTCGACTCGTTGGCGAGGCGCGCTTCGAACACGTTCCCCCCCCCCGGCTTCCAGCGGAGACCGAGACGGGTCCGGACGCGGATCCAGTCCCGGTCCTGCTCGTTTGTGTCAAAATAGTAAACGTTCGAAAGGATTTCCTGCCGGACGCGCAGGCCGGCCATCGGCTCCACCGAACCGGCCCGCGGGGCGCCGCCGGCGGGAGCGAGGAGCGCGGCGAACAGCAGCGCGAACGCGAGAGGAGCGAAACGGGTCCGCGCGCGCGAACCCCCTTTTCCCAGGCGCATCGCGACATCCGCCGGGCCGCTCACGCCTCACCCGCTTTCGCGGCGAGGGCCGCGTAGAAGGCGGCGGCGCGGGAGAGGTCCCGGACCGGGATTCTCTCGTCCGGCGCGTGGGCGTAGACCTCCGCCCCCGGGCCGAAGCCGATGGTGGGAATGCCGAACATCCCCGCCGTGGCGACGCCGTTGGTGCTGAAGACCCATTTCCCCACATCCGCCTCGGCGTCGAAGACCTCGCGGTGCGCCTCCCGCGCGCGCAAAAGCCAAGGGGAATCCTCCGGGAGCGTCCAGGTGGGATAATACTTGTCCGTTCCATAGACGAGGCCGGTGTAGGCCTTCTCCTCGTATCGGAGCACCTCCACGCGGGCGCCGCCGACGCCGGCCCGCGCCGCCGCGTCGGACAACTCCTCCACCGCCTTTTCTTTGTCCTCGCCGGCGGTGAGTCGCCGGTCCACCTGAACCGTCGCCGAATCCGGCACGGCGCACTGCGAAGGCGAAGTGAAAAAGAACTGGGACGCGCAAATCGTGCCGCGGCCGAGGAAGGGGTCGTCGGCGAGCCGCGTGTTCAGCTTCTCGATCTCCAGGGCGATTCGCGACCCCTTGTAGATCGCGTTGTCCCCGCGGGTCGGATCGGAGCCGTGGCAGGAGAGGCCGGCGGCGCGGACGGTCATCTCCATCCGGCCCCGATGCCCCCGGTAGATACGGCAGTCCGTCGGCTCGGTGATCACCACCAGGTCGGGGCGAATCCCCTCTTCCTTCACCAGGTACTGCCAGCAGAGCCCGTCGCAGTCCTCCTCCATCACCGTGCCGGTGAAGAGAAGGGTCAACCCTTTCGCCAAACCGATCTCGCGCACGATCCGGGCCGCGGCGAGCATGGATGCCATTCCCCCCTTCTGGTCGCTGGCGCCGCGGCCGCGCACCATGCCGTCCACCACGCCGCCCTCGAAGGGGTCGAAGGTCCAGAGCGATTCATCGCCTGTGCGCACCGTGTCGATGTGGGCGTCGAAGGCGACGGTTTTCGGCCCGTCGCCGATCCGGCCGATCACGCTGCCGAGCCCGTCGATTCTTACATCGTCGAAACCGATCCGCTCCATCTCGGCGCGGATCCGATCCACCACCTCCCGCTCTTCCGTGGAGAAGGAGGGGATTCGTATCAGATCGCCGAGCAACCGGGCCGTGTCCGCTTCGAGCGCCTCGGCCATCCCCGCGATCTTCGCGTACCTCTCTTTCATGAGTGTTCCTCCGGTTCGGCCGGCGCGCCGCGGGGACGCCGCGGGACGCGCACCGCCGACCACTCAGCATACGGGCGGGCCGCCTCGCGTTCAAGCGGCGCGAGAGGGCGGCCCTTGACGCGCGCGCCCTCCATCCCCCAGACTCCGGACGTCATGGAACCGACCATACTGATCGTCGAGGACGACCGGAAGATCGCCGCCCTGGTCGCCAAGAACCTCGAGGCGGCGGGGATGCACTGCGTCCTGGCCCGTGACGGCGAGGAGGCGATGGCCGAGTTTCGCCGCATCCGGCCCGCCTTGATCGTTCTCGACCTGATGATTCCCGTCATGGACGGGCTCGAAGTCACCCGACGAATCCGTCGCGAAAGCGGCGTGCCGATCCTGATGCTCACCGCCCGGGGCGGCGAGACGGACAAGGTGCTCGGCTTCGAAATCGGCGCCGACGACTACCTGACCAAGCCCTTCGGCACTCTCGAGCTGGTCGCGCGCGCGCGCGCGCTTCTTCGCCGGGCCGGCGGGGGGACGCGAACGGAGATGATCGTCCGCGGCGACATCCGCGTCGACCCGGCCAAGCGGGAGGCGCTCCGCGGAGGCGAGCCGGTCCCCCTCACCTCGCTCGAGTTCGACCTCCTCCACTTCCTCGCCTCCCGCCCCGGACGCGTCTTCGACCGGGAGAGCCTGATGGAACAGGTGTGGGGAGAAGAGCGGATCGTGGACGCCCGTTCCATCGACAGTCTGATCAGCCGTCTTCGAAAGAAGCTGGAGCCGGATCCGGCCCGCCCCGTTTACATTCAAACGGTCTGGGGCGCCGGCTACCGTTTCGCCGAGGATTCATCCTGATGGCGCGTCTCCGTTCCCCCAGTCTTTTCTGGACATTCGCCGGCGCATTCGTCGCCGTGCTCATCGTCGCCCTCTTCCTTCAGGTCACGGTGATTCATCTGGTGATCACGCCCCTGGCGGAACGTTGGGCGGAGGCGCGCGCCGAGGTGCTCACGCGGGAGGTCGCCGAAGAGCTGACCGCCGCGTTCGCCGCCGACTCCCTCCCCGACGTCCGCCGGATCCTCCGCGAAAGGGAACCGGAATTCAGCCCCTTTCACCTCGTCTTCCGGGGAACGGACGGGAGGATCGTGGACGGAAGGCCCGTCCCTCCCGATGCCCGCCGGCGGATCGGTGGCGCGTTCGGCGGCGGGAAACGGCCGGAGGAGGACGAGGCGGCGGACACGCTGCGGGAGCGCCCGCGAGGAGAGCCCCCGGAAGTCGCCGAGCGGGAAGGCGGTTTCCCCGGACGGGACCGGGACGAAGAACGGCGGACGCACAGGGGCTTTCAAATCCTCGCGCGCCACCCCGTGACGATCGACTCGCTCCCCGGCGGGGAAGTGCTGGCGATCTCTTCCCAGCATTCCTTTCCCATCCTGCCGCGCTTCGTGCAGTTCCGCACTCTCCTCTTTCTCCCCGTCGCGCTGCTGCTCGCCGGCGCCGCCGGGTTGATTCTCTTCCGCCTGTTGGTGCGGCGGATCCGGACGCTCGAGGCTTTCGCCGCCCGAGTCGAGGGGGGAGACCTGGACGCTCGGGTCGCCGACCCCGGACCGGACGAGATCGGCCGCCTCGCCGGGCGGCTCAACCGGATGACCGACCACCTCTCCGTGGCGATACGCCGAATCGAGGAAAACGACAGGCAGCGCCGGAGGCTTCTGGGCGACATCAGTCACGAGTTGGCGACACCGCTCACCACGATCCGCGGCTACACCGAGACGCTCCTCAACCCGGAGGTCCCCCTCTCTCCGGAAGAACGCCGGGACTATCTGCGAAGCGTTTTAGAGGAGGCGGAAAGGATGGGACTCCTGATCAACGATCTTCTCGATCTGACCCGCCTCGAAGGGGGAGGCGCGCCGCTGGAGAAATCGCTTCTCGATTGGGCGGAACTCTGCCGGAACACGATCACGCGCCTCGAACCGGCCTTCCGCAAAGCCGGTCTTTCCATCCGTTGGGAGAGCGGCGACGCGGCGATGGTCCACGCAGACGGCCGCCGCCTGGAACAGGTGCTCGACAACCTCCTCGCCAACGCGCTCCGGCATGTCCCCTCCGGAGGCACGGTGACCGTCTCGGTCCGCCCCGTCCCCGGCGGCGGCGCGCCCTCCCACCGCCTCGCCGTGGAGGACGACGGGCCCGGCTTCCCTGCCGGCGATCTCCCCCACGTTTTCGACCGCTTCTACCGCGGCGACCCGAACCGCGCCGCCGGCGGCACCGGCCTCGGGCTCGCCATCGTCCGGGAGATCGTCCTCGTTCACGGAGGCTCGATCCGCGCCGAGAACCGCCTCCCCTCCGGCGCGGCGGTCCTGGTCGACCTTCCGGCCGCGCCACGCCTATCCCCTTGACCGGCGGCGTCTTGCCGCAATTTCCCCAATCACCGTCACATTTCTGCCACATGCCGGGGGTACCTTACCCATAGAGAAGCCGGTAGGCCCTCTACTAACGCGCCGCCCGCCGTGGACCGGCCGTGCGGCGAAGGAGGAAACACAATGAACGGAAGAATGAGAAACCGGAGCGGTTCCAGGCTGCCGACCGCCGGAGTCGTGGTGATGATGATCCTCGCCACGTTCCTCTTCGGCGGTTGCAAGGACGAGGCGGAATCTCCGGTGGGATCCGACCTGACCTCGGCGGCGCCCACATCCAATTCGGCCACCCTCTCCGCGGCCGGAGAGGGAATCGAGCTGACGATCGATCAGATCGACGCGGCGCTCGATCTGACCGACGAGCAGGCGGCGGCCCTTGCGCCGGTGGTGGCGGAGTGGACGGAAGCGATGGAGGAGCGCCGCGCGGAGATGCAATCGAGCCGCGCCTCTATTTCCGAGAGGACGCGCGGGCGGCGGGGCGCGGCCGGCCGCATGCACGGGCGGAGCGACGGCGCCCCCGAGCCCCCCGACGGGGATCCCCCGCTGCTCACCCTCCTCGAGGGGAGCCGTGAAACCCTCACGAGCGAACAGTACACCGGATTGATCGAGCTTCTCGCGGCGAAGCATCAGGAGCACCGGGCCGCGATGGGAGCCGCGCGCGACAAGGGCGCCGGCAAGGATCGGGGACGGGCGAAGGACCGGGACCGCGGCTTCATGGGCTTCCCGGATGAGCTGGTGGAACAAATCGGATTAACGGACGAACAGCGGGCGGCGCTCGAAGAACTGCACGAGTCGATTCGCGCCCGCATGGAGGAACTCCGCGGAAACGGCGGCGAGCGCGGCGAAAACCGCGAAGCGATGCGCGCGATCCACGAGGAAACCCGCGCCGCCGTGGATGCGATCCTCACGGAGGAACAACGGACCGAGATGGAGGCGCTCCGGGAAGAGCGGCGCGACGGACAGAGGGAGAGAGCGGAGGAGCGGAGCACCGACGGGATCGAGCGGCGCGCCGATTTCCTCGCGCGGGCGCTCGGGCTGGACGACGGAGCCCGCGCCGGCATCGAGTCGATCCTGGAGAACGCGCACGAAAAGATGCTCGCCCTACGCGACGACGACGGCGGGCCCGAGAACCGCGGGGCCCGTTTCGAAGAGATGCAAACGATCCGCGACGAATCGTCCGCGTCGATCCGCGCCCTTCTCACGGAGGAGCAGGCGGCGGCCTTCGACGCCCTCGCGGAGCTGATGCCGGGGCACGACGGACCCGGCGGTCGCCACGGACCTCCCCGCAAGTAGGGGGATCCGCGCCGCCCGGCCGGGCGAGCACCGGCCGGGCGGTCTTCGAGAGGCGGCGCGATCGGGCGTCCCCCGGCGCGGGAGAGAGCGGAGATGAACGAGAGAGAGCGGAAAGAGAATCGACGGGCGACGGGACGGTTCTTCTCCGGCTCGTCCGCGAACGGGGAATGGTCCGGAGCCGGACCCGTATCGAACGGGCCGGAAACGACGGAACGGGAAAACGACTTTATGGATCGTCCGCGGCGGCCGGCGGAGAGGTTCCTTCCTCTGCCACGGTCCTACTCGTCCACACACCGCCGGTTCGCCCGGACGGTCCTCAACGATGACGGAGGCGCGCTTCGATGAAGAGGAAAGGGATCATCGCGCTCGCGGGGATACTCGTCCTCGCGGCGTTCGGAGCCGCCTCGGCGCTCTTCCGGGGCGGACCCGCGGAGAAGCGGTACAAAACCGAAGAGGTCGTCCGCGGCGACTTGGAAAACACGGTGACCGGCACGGGCACCATCGGTCCCGTCGGCTCGGTCGAGGTGGGAACCCAAGTGTCGGGGACCATCGCCCGAATCTTCGTCGACTTCAACGATCGGGTCCGGGAGGGGGAGCTTCTCGCCGTGCTGGACACGACCCTTCTCTCTCTCGCCGTGCGCGACGCGGAGGCGAAGGTGCTGCAGGCGGAGGCTCTTCACGCCGAGGCGAGTACGGAGTGCGAGCGGACCGCGGAACTGGCGAAGAGCGGCTTCGCCTCGGACAGGGAGGAACTCGCCGCCCGAACCGAAGGGGAAACGACGCTCGCATCGCTCCGTTCCGCCCGGACGGCTCTCGACCGGGCGCGCACCAACCGGGACTACGCCCTGATCCGATCGCCGGTGGACGGGACTGTGATCGAGAGAAACGTGGAGGAGGGACAGACGGTGGCGGCGAGCCTCTCCACGCCGACCCTCTTCATCATCGCGGAGGATCTCTCGGCGATGCGGATTCTCGCCGAGGTGGACGAGAGCGACATCGGGCGGATCCGCGACGGCCTGGAGGCGCGTTTCACCGTCCTCGCCTACCCGGACGAAACCTTTATCGGTAAAGTTACCCGCGTGCGCCTGCAACCGACGACGCTTCAGAACGTGGTGAACTACACCGTCGAGGTGAGCGCCGAAAACCGGGAGGGGTTATTGCTCCCCGGCATGACCGCCACGGTCGATTTCGTCGTGGAGAGCCGGAAGAACGCCCTTCTCGCGCCGAACACCGCGCTCCGTCTCCGCCCGTCGGAAGAGATGCTCGCCGAACTCGGAAAGAACGGGGAAGGGACGAAGGCGGCGGGCGGGCGCGGCAAGGCGGGCGGGGCGGCTCGGGCTTTCGGGCCCGCCTCGAGACCGGGCGCGCCGACGGATGCGGCCTCCGAGAGGATCCGGATTTGGACGTTGGACGGGGAGGGCCGCCTCGGCGCCTCACTCGTGCAGACGGGGATCACCGACGGCAAGCGGACGGAGATCCTCGCCGCCGGCGGTCTCGCCGAGGGGATGAAGGTCGTGACCGGGACGAGCGCCTCGTCCGCCGACACCGGTGAAAACCGCGCCGGCCCGGGCGCCTTCGGCCCGAGACGGCCGTTCTAGGGGGCGGGCGATGACCGCGGCGGCGAACACGGAATACGTCATCAAGGCCCGAGGCCTCGGCAAAACCTACGCCATGGGGACCATCACCGTCGAGGCGCTCCGCGGCGTCGATCTGTTCGTCCGTCCCGGCGAAATGGTGGCGGTCATGGGACACTCCGGTTCGGGAAAGTCGACGCTGATGAACCTGCTCGGCTGCCTCGACCGCCCGACGGCGGGCGTCTATCTTCTCGAGGGGGAGGATGTCTCCTCCCTCGGCCGCGACCGCTACGCGGACATCCGGAACCGGAAAATCGGTTTCGTCTTCCAGGGATTTCAACTCCTGCCGCGCACCTCGGCGCTGGAAAACGTGGCGCTCCCCCTTCTCTACGACCGCTCCGAGAGGATCGGCGACCCGGACCGGGCGGCCCGCGAAGCGCTGACGAGGGTCGGCCTCGGCGACCGGATGGACCACGAGCCGAACCGCCTCTCCGGCGGGCAGCAGCAGCGCGTGGCGATCGCCCGCGCCCTGGTGACCCGCCCGGCGATCCTTCTCGCCGACGAGCCGACGGGGAACCTGGACACGCGGACGTCGCTGGAGGTGCTCGCCCTCTTCCAGGAGCTGAACGACGCGGGGATCACGCTGCTCATCGTCACCCACGAGCCGGAGATCGCCCTCTACGCCGAACGGATCGTGGAACTCCGGGACGGGGAACTGTTGCGGGACGAACCGGTTCGGAACCGGCGCCGGGCGGACCGGGACCTCGGGGACGCGGCCTTCCGGTCCACCGCCGAAACGACGGGGGTCGCACCGTGAACCGGTCGGGCAGGCTGCTTCGCACGGCGCTCCGCGCCATTCTCCGCAATCGGATGCGGAGCACACTCACGTCGCTCGGCATCATCATCGGCGTCAGCGCGGTGATCGTCATGATCGGCGTCGGCGTCGGCTCTCAGGCGGAAATCGAATCCCACATCGAAGGGCTCGGCACGAACCTGCTCATCGTCTTCCCCGGATCGGGACAAACCGGCGGCGTGCGCCACGGCGCGGGCAGCATGAACCGCTTCACGCTGGATGACGTGGAGGCGATCGTCGAAGGGGCGGCCCTCTTGGAGGCGGTCTCACCGGTGGTGAGCAGCGGCAACCAGGTGATCGGCGGCGGGGAGAACTGGTTCACGAGCGTCCTGGGCGTGGCGCCGGAGTATCCCTCCATACGCTCCTGGAATCTCGACTCCGGATCATTCTTCACCGATCAAGAGATCCGGACGCGAAAAAAAGTGGCCGTGCTCGGGAAAACGGTGGCGGACGAGCTCTTCCCGGATCAGGACCCGGTCGGAGAACGGATCCGAATCCGCAGCACCCCCTTCGAGGTGATCGGCGTGATGGAGGAAAAAGGGCGGAGCGCCGGCGGGCGCGACGAAGACGACGTGGTGCTCGCTCCGTCGACGACGGTGCTCTACCGGCTCAAGGGGGACCGCTGGATCGACATGATCCTGGCGAGCGCCGCCGACGCCGCGTTCCTGGACGCGGCGGAGGAGGAGATCGCCGCGCTTCTCCGGACGGCGCACGGCATCGGCGAGGGAGAGGATGACGATTTCACCGTCCGCACCCAGGCGGAGATCACCGAAGCGGCGGCGGAGACCTCCCGGGTCCTGACGATCCTGCTCGGATCCATCGCCGGCGTGTCGCTCGTCGTGGGCGGCATCGGCATCATGAACATCATGCTCGTTTCGGTGACCGAGCGAACGCGGGAGATCGGCATTCGGATCTCCGTCGGCGCCCGCGGCAGGGACGTGCTCGTCCAGTTTCTCGCCGAATCGGTGGCGCTCAGTCTCGCCGGAGGGGTGATCGGCATAGGAATCGCCTTCGCCGTCTCCGGTCTATTGGAACGGTTCGCCGACCTCCCGGTGCTGATCACGCCGTCCAGCGTGCTTCTGGCGGTGGTCTTCTCCGGCGCCGTGGGTATCTTTTTCGGCTACTATCCGGCCCGCAAGGCGGCCGCGCTCGACCCGATCGATGCGCTGCGCTATGAGTAAACCCACCTCCTCGTACCCTTCGGGTTCGAAGGCGGAGAGGCCGGCGGGCCGGTTCGGAATACTGATCGCCCGGAAAGGCGCCTCGCGGAAAAAAGCGAAGAAGCCCGGAGGGAACAAGAAAAGATCTCCTCCTCCGGTTCGCGGAAGAGGAGATCTTGTTTTCCCTTCGCTCCTTAAGCGTCCCTGCGAGAGGTTCCGCTCCCTGATTTCAGTTTTCCCGCAGAACGTAGTCGTCGTACTCCACCTCGAAGCGGAGTTTGTGTCTCGCCTCTTCCTGGGCGAGGCCGCGGAATAATTCCGCCGTCTCTCCGCTCTCGGCGGAGGCGGCCAGATCGCTGTACAGCTTGAAGGCCTTCTTCTCCTTCTTCATCGCCAACACGAGCGCGTCCGCGTAATCCATCCCCGGCGTCGCTTCCTTCTCTTCGAGATAATCGCCGATCTTCAGATCCTGAACCGGCTTGGAAGACTTGGCCACCAGCCGTTTGTTCTCCTTCACCGCCAGTAGTTTCGCCTTGTGGCCCCTCTCTTCGGCGGCGAACTGCTCGAAGACTTCCTTCATCTTCTCCACCCGTTTCGCCATCTCGAGGTAGAAACGCTCCGATTCCTCCTCGCGCTTGACGGCGAAATCGAGTACCTCATCGATCGATCCGAAGTTGCTCATCACCCGTCCTCCCGAAGGCGCCGGCAGATCGGCGCGTCGATATCCGGTGTCGTGAATTGTCGGTGAGACCGCTCACCGCGGCCGGCGGCGGACTCTTTGGAGTGTAACGCGCCCGGCATTCGTACGCCAAGGAAAGAGGAGACGCAAAAAAGGGGCCCGGCGCGCGCCGGACCCCCGTTTCGTTTCGCCCATGCAACGAACGGTTCGTTAACGAACCAGAACCATCTTCCGCGTGTCGGAGCGCTCCGCCGTCCGGAGACGGGCGAAATAGACGCCCGAGGCGACCGGCCGGCCGGAGTCGTCACGCCCGTCCCAGGTCTCGCGGAATGTCCCCGCGTCGCGCGGCCCCCGGGAGAGTACGGCGACCAGGCGGCCGGACACATCGTGGATCGCGAGGGTCGCCTCGCCGGCGCGGGGCAGCTCGAAGAGGATCTCGGTGACGGGGTTGAATGGATTCGGCGCGTTCCCGAGGAGCCCGAAACGGACCGGCGGGGCGGTTCCCGCCAGCTCCACGCCGGTGGCGTCATCCACCAGATAGGTGGAGTCCTGAATGGTGTAGGTGCAAAGTCCGTTGGTGCGGATCACCACGTCGCCGCACACCTCGCCCATGCCCATGGGAGGCGAGCCTCCGGTCCCCCCCTCGGTCTGATAGATGTAGGCGCCGCTGCTCACGACCCGGTTGATCATGTCCTGTTTGGGGTGGCCGTAGGGATTCCCGTCGCCGACGGATATGATCACCGCCTGCGGATCCATCCAGTTCAACAGATTCTGGTTCGTGTTGCAGTAGCTGCCGTGGTGGTTCGCGCGGACCACTTCGATGTTCCCCACGTCCTGGGCGATGGAGGTCTCGATGTCGTGGTAAGGATAACAGCTCGAATAGCCGGGCGTGTCGCCGCCGACGTAGAACTGGAAGTTCCCCACCTCGACGACCCAGTTCACCGAGAGGTCGTTCTCCGCGTAGGTCTCGTCATAGGGAGGTGAAAGCTGGCCGTTCCCGTTCACGCCGACGCAGGTCATGGTGACGCCACCGCCGAGGTCGAGCACCAGGCCGTCGTAGGCGGTCGCCCGCTGCGAGCCGATGGCGGCGACATAGTTGTCGTAGGTCACGGTGGAATAGGACCAGCCCCGGTCGTAACAGGAATCGGTCAGAGTGATCAGCGCCGAATTGAACACTTCATCCAACCCGCCGATGTGGTCCGCGTCGTAATGCGAGGCGCCCATGTAGGTGAGCGTGTTGATCCCGATGCTGTCCAGGTAGGGAACCACCTCGGCGCTCCCCACGCCGTTGTTCCCGGCGTCGAAGAGGAAAGACTGGCCGGTTCCGGCGACGATCAGCGTGCAGTCCCCCTGCCCCACGTTGATGCAATGGATGACGAGCGTGGGCTGGGTGTCGGTCACATAGGCGGAAGGGCTGTTGGAGACCGGTCCCTGGAGAAGCGCCTCGTCCTCGGCGCGAACGGCGAAGTAGAGGGTCTGCCCCTCCGGAAGGCCGGTCACGGTCCACGATTCGGAGGAGCCGGAGGATTGCGGCGCCGGCTCGTCGTCGACGTCGTTCGCGGAGGCCCAGTTGGCGCCGGTGATCGGGCTCGTGTGCCAGCGGACCACGTAGGCGGAGGCGGTGCCGGTGGTTCCGTCGTCGCCCACGGCGGTCCAGTCCAGATCGACGGTGCCGTTGTACTCGCCCGAGGAGGCGGCCAGATCGGTGATCTGCGCGGGCGCCTCGGTGTCCGCCACGAGCACATCGTAGTTATCCCGCGGCTCGAGCCGGAAATTCCCGGAGAGATAGTGCATGAGACCGGTGAGCTCGACAAGCGTGTCTCCGAGGGAAGGCCAGTTGTAGGTCATCAGGTCGTCGACGAAGAGGGTGTCCGTGAGGGGCGCGTCGCCGTCCACTTCGACCACCCGCCAGTCGCTCGCGTTCACGGCCGTGCACGCCAGATCGTCCAGGGTGACCAGGCACCCCTCCCACTGCTCGGCGGTGGCGCTTCCGGTGTTCACATCGTCCACCGCGACGGCGGACGCCGCCGGCAGCGTTTGATCATTGTCGAGCACGTTGACGATGCCGCCGACCCCGGAGGTGGCGGTGATGTTGGAAAGGCCGCTCGATTCGGTGTAGTAGCCGGAAACGGTCACCAGATCCCCTCGAGAGACATAGGGGTTTTCGCCGCGGGCGACATAGATGCCCCCGTAGGCGCCGCCCGCCGGCTCGATGACCCAGAAAGCGTCCGCCGTCACGCCGGTCACGATGACGCTATCCACGGTGACCCAGGTGTACTGCGAATAGGTCCCCTGCTGGATCTCGTAGATCGTCGCGTCCTCCGCACCGGCCCAAGCCCCGCCGGCGGCGAGGAGAGCGGCCAATGCGGCCGCCGCGATCGTTCGTGCACAATTCATTCGTTCATCCCTCACTCGGATGGAGATAGGGAAAAGAGAGTAACCGCCCCGCGCGGTCTCTCTCCGTTCCGGCCGTTCTTTTCGCGAATTTTCGTTTCGAACCGTCACGAGCGCTCCCCCATCGGGATTACCCGCCGGGAGAACGGCACACGGGGGGAAGCTGTTTGTATTATAGCATTTTCCCGAGGGCTCCGCAAGAGTGGAATCCAGGAAAGTCGTTGTCGAAACAACAGTTAACTTTTATCAAGTTTCACTAAATCAGAGAAAATCCCGCCGGAAGGGATGGAGTCAAACGCCTCTCCGGGTTAGCATGTGGATTCGAGAAACGGAAACAGCCGCGAGGCGGCACGCGACCGAATCATCCGGATCCCCGGGGAGGAACGGGAATGGACAAGAAACAGGTGGACGAACTCTGGCCGGAGCTGGAGTGGATCGAGGACGGAGAACTGCGGAACAAGGTGCGGGATGTTTGGGCCTACGCCCTCGAGGAGAGCGTGCTTACGCCGGATGACCTGCGGCGGATCCCCTTCACGCTCCTCGCCCCGGGCTGCACGGTCACCTTCATGGAACACAAACGTTCTGTCGTACACATCGCCCGCGAGTCGGGGCGTATCATGAAGGAGTTCTACGGCGACCAGTTGCCGATCGACATGGACGTCCTGATCGCCGGCGCCATTCTGATCGATGTGGGAAAGCTCCTCGAATACGTGCTGGACGGGAAGGGGAACGCGGTGGTCGGCATGACGGGAAAATACCTGCGCCACCCCTTCACCGGCGTCGCCCTCGCCCGGCGTTTCGGCCTCCCCGATCCGGTCTGTCACATGATCGCCACGCACGCCAAGGAGGGGAACCTGGGGAAGAGAACGGTGGAGTCATTCATCGCCCATCACGCCGACTTCATGACCTTCGAGCCCTTCGTGGACCGAATCGGTTAGGAACCTTCGGTAGGAAATGCGAAACCGCGGGGAAGTCCGGGATCTTTCCCGCGGTTTTTCCATTCCGGACCGGAGGGGGCCGAGACGGGTCGGGCGGGCTCAGCGATTCAAGGGCACGCCCCGTTCCAGCGCGCGGCCGCTCGCTCCGTCGTAGGTCTTGAGGATCGGCCGGTCGTCCGGCGCATCGGTGTCCATTCCCACGGGCGCGATCTCCCGGAGAGCGGGCGACGCGGCGGTCTCTCCATCGCATGCGCCTCCGCCGTAGGTCATCACGATCGGCCGCCGCCGAGGGGCGGCGCCCAAAGGGGGTAGTTCCACATCCTCGCCGGCTCCGACGGCGAACGCGTCCGGCGGGAAACCGGTGAGACGCCAGCCCTCCGGAAGCCACCCCTCGGCCACGCGGATCGTGTAGAGACCGGGCGATACGGCCTGAAAACCGTACGCGCCTCCGGCGCCGGTCAATCCGCTCGCCCTCCGTGTCTCCCCCGCGCACAGCTCGATCCGGATATCCCGGAAGGATTCCTCGCCCGGGTCCCAGACGCCGTCCCCGTTCGCGTCGACGAAGAGGCGCCCGGAAACGCGGGCCGCCCGGCGGACGGGGACGGCCAGGTCGGTCCGGCGCCCCGCCTCGATCCAGACGAGAGAGGGGAAGTCGGCGAGCGCCACCGTGCCCGACGGCAGAGTGGCGTCGTTCAGGTCCACGTCGTGCTCACCCGCTTCGAGGGAGGACCAGGAAGCGGCGCCGTCCGATCCGGTGATCGCCTGCTCTCCGTCGACGGCGAGCACCACGCCCGCGAGCGCCTCCTCCCCCGGGTCGCGCCGGCCGTCGCCGTCGGCGTCCAGGAAAACCAGCGCCCGAAGCCCGCCCCGTTCCGGCGACCAGAGCACCGGAAGCCCGTTCGCCTCGCTCCAGGTAAGGTTTACCTGCCAACGTTCCACGGTCCAATCGTCCATTCCGCCGACGATGCTGGATTCGGTGCGCAGGTGGAGGCCGGCGAAAAGGCGCAGGTCGACGCGGGGACGGAAGGTGTGGCGCGTCCAGGGCTCCGTGCCGGAGAGGGACTGCTCGAAACTCTCCCCCATCGCCGCCAGCCCGACCGCCGCCCTTCCCCCGGTGGTGTTCCACCCGAGATCGGTCACCCAGGTCACGCTCCGCGTTTCCGAAGCGGACTCGGGCACCCATTCCCGCCCCCGGTTCCAACGGAACGCGGCGCGGAGACTCCGGATCGAACCCCCCAAAGTGGCGCCGTATTCGGACAACTCCCCGCTTTGGCCGCTCCGAAGGTCGAAGGCGTCCCCCCTCTTCCCGGAAAGCCCGAAGAGAAGGCGGCCGAGGGGCCACCAGATTCCGCCGCTCAGGTCGCGTCGCTCCGCGTCGCGCACGCTCCCCTCTTCCCCCTCCCTGTCCCTCCTCCCCCCCGCGGAGAGTTCGAGGCGGGGACCGGACCGCGGGGTGAGCCGCGCGCCCATGCGATAGCGCGCCGTCACCCGGTCGTCCGAGTCGGCGTTGTCGCCCGAGCGCCCACGAGATCCGTCCGCGCTCGTCCAGAGAGCGAGGGACGCGACCGGCCGATAGCGCAGGTAAAGAACCGCCCCGTCCCGGTCGCGGGTCCAACCCGGATTCCCGGAGGTGCCGGCGTAGAGGCGCGTGTCGGCGGTCCAACGCTCTCCTTGCCTTTCGATCTCCAGAAGCGCCGCACGCCCGCTTTCCGAACCCCCTCCCTCGACCGGGGCTCGGCCCAACGCCCCTTCCGCCCTCAATGAAAAACCGGGGTGCGGCTCGTAGACGGCGGAGAGCACGCCCATCCGGCGCGGGCGGATCTCGTCGTCCGGCGCGAAGAGAAGATCGCGATGAATCCAGTCGGCGCCGACCCACCAGGACCGTCCGACCCGACGGCCGACGCCGGCCGCCCAGGCGGAGTGTGCGCCCGCCGCGCGGTCCCGGGAAAGGAGCGCCCGTGAAGTCCACCGGTCCCCGTCGGAACGAAAACGAATCCCCCGTCCGGAGAGGACCCGGTAAGCCACGTTCGGGAAGGGTGCGTTCACGTCCCCGGCGACCAATTCCCATCGATCCCGCAGGTAGCCGACGCGCAGATACTGACTCCTCCAGTCCCGCGCCCCGGAACCGCGGTCCCCGCTGACGAGATCGAGATCCATTTCGATCCGGGAATCGTCCGAGAGGGCGCCGGCTACGACGCCGCGGAAACCGAAGGCGGGGTCCTCCCCTTCACTCTGCAGGACGGAGAAAGTGGAACGCACCGGAAGGCGGCGGTAGGTCCCTCCGGACGGCCCGCCCTCGACGAGAGTACTCACCCGGCGGCGCACCGAGAAGACGCCTCCGCCCGCGGCGTCGTACTCCGCCGGATCGGCGATCATGGTCAGGATGTGAATGGTCCCCTCCGCCGCCTCGCGGGGCACCTCCAATCCGACATGCAGGTCCCGCCTCTCGCCGGGAAGGAGTTCGACGGGCGAGTCCGGAGGATCGATCCGCCAGTCCGGGGTCGACTCGAAGGAAAGGGCGACACGGGAGGTCACGTTCCCCGCGTTCTCGATCGTAAACGTATGAATGACCCACTCCCCCGGCGACCCGCCGACGAGCGGCGCCGCCGGCGTGAGACCCACCTCGCGCACCTCCTCCACCCGGATCGTCTTGGTCGCGGTCACCTTGCCGACGCCGTCCGCGGAGAGGACCACGGCGTTCACTTCGTAGAGAGAATCCGCCGACGCCCGAGCGGGAACCCACACGGTGAAAGGAACGCCCGCCGATTCTCCCGGACCGAGGGAGAGGACGCGCCGAGGCGTCACCGCGCTCCAAGTCTCGGGCAGCTCCAATTCGACGGTCACATCCTCGGCCGAGGGGGACCGGTTCTCGATCAGGAAGGACCAGGTCGCGAAGCCCCCCGGCGTCGCCCGGTCGGAGATCCAAGAAGAAACGGTCACGGAAGAAGAAGCCCGACCGGCGTCGGCGGCGCCCCGCGGCGCCCAGGCGAAAAACGTAAAGACCGCCGCCGCGAGTAACGGAAGCGGGACGAACCGGAGGGGGAGGCGAAGCGGGCTCATCGCGGTTTCACCAGAAAACGCACGCCCAGACTGTAGCGGCCGGGCGGCGTGTTCCAATCGAGGGCGACGGCGACGTCCAGCGGAACGACCGCCCGTCCCCCCTCGGGATTGTCGAAAACGAGCCACTCCCCCTCGTCCAAGGGGCGATAGGCGCCTGGCCCGTCTTCATCCTTCTTCCAATAGAGATCGCCGCAGGGTTTCCCCACGTCCACCGGATCGAATGCGGGACTATCCGTCACGACATAGAGGCTCCATCCGCGATCGTCGACGGGCTCCACTTCGACAGAGAGGGCGCAGATCCCGCGCGCCGCGCCGACCTCCGCCCGTCCCGCCGCCAGAGCGCCCTTGGTGACGAGGGGGAAGAGCACCTTTCCGGCGCTCACTCGGACCGAGGCGAAGTCCGCCGCCGCCGCCGGACCGATCGCGAGAAGCGCCGCCGCGGCGAACACCACCGAACGTCCGACCACGCCCATCCTCACGGCTTCTCCTCCCCCGACGGCGCGAGACGGTACTCGATTCTCGGCTCGTAGAGGCCGGGCACTACGCCGGTCCAAGAGAGTAGGATCCGGAGATCGATACGGATGCGTTCCCGATTGGCGGCACCGTCCCCGCGCGCCACGACGCGCCACTCCGTATCCAGGGGGAGATAGCGGGAACCTTCGACGCGAAAAAAGAGAGGAGCCTTCTCTTCCTCCTCCGCCGCGCGAAGCGAAAGGATCCAGGGGATGTTACTCGAGATCTCCACCTCGATCGGGTCGGAGAGATCGAGACAGCCCCGCGCGAAATCGCCGGAGGCGGGGGACGGAATGCCGAGAAGACCGGGATTCACGTCCAAACGCTGCAGGGCCGGAACGGCGAGATCGATCTCGACGAGCGCCTGCCCGGCGGTTTGCGCACGGACCGGTTCGGGAGCCGTGAAGATGACGGAAGCGACGAAGAAAAATCCGAGGAACCCGAGGCCGTTTATCCGTATATGGTTTCGGTTATTCACCATCTCCCTGGATCGCTCCGGGTCCGGAACGGGCGAGCACGCGCCGGTCCGGGACCTCGAAAACCGCGTCCCCCGCCACAAGATAATCACCGCCGAAATCCACGATCGCCAGCGCGGTATAGGTTCCCGGCGCGAGGTCCCGATCCCCGGAGACGCGCAGTTCCCGCGTCCCACCGGGGAAAAGGGTGAACCGACCCTCCACACCGAGGGCGAGGGTGTCCAACGCCGCCCCGCCGCCGTCGCGGATCTCGGCGCGGCCGGTGCAACGGAGAATGCTGTTGCCCGTGTTCTCGACGCGAACCGTAACCACCGGGGTCCACGGCGCGGCGTTTCTCCCGTGGTCGAGTGAGGCGGACGCCGCGGGCTCCTCCGCCGTCGGCGGTAGAATCCCCGTTTCGGGAACCGAGGCGAGAAGGGGCGCCTCCCGCGTCACCTCCGCGCGCACCAACCAAGCCCCGCCGAAACCGGATCGCTTCGCCCGCTCCACGAGACGGAGGGCGTCCTCCTTCTCCTCGCAGTTCCCCACCCTCGTCTTGAAGAGGGCGCCGCTCCGTTCCACGTACGCCGCGGTCTCCAGAACCGCTTCCGCTCGCTCCGCCAGGGCGCGCGCCTTTTTCTCGTCGGCGGAGGCGAGGAGCTGCACGCGGAACCCGTCGACCGTCTCGGTCCGCGCGGCGGGCGCCGGGGCGTCGGCGCGACTCTCGGCCTTCGCGCCCGCCGGCGAAGCGACGGACGCGCGGACGATCCAGCTCGAACCGAAACCGGTGGAGGCGAGCCGGGAGGTCAGGACCTCCGCCTCCTCCCGCGTCCGTTCCTCGCCGACCTGCACCTTATAGAAGGGATCATCGAACACCACGTGAACCGGGCCGTCGAATCTCCCCGCGAGCGACTCGGCCAACCCCCGCGCCTTGCCGGCGTCCCGGGTGGCGAGGAGCTGGGCGCGCCAAGAGCCCGGCGCCGCGTCTTTCGGAGAAACGGTTTCCGGCGTCACCGCGGCCTCGCGGATCTCCGGCGCCTCCACGCCGACATGGGTCACCCGGGCGGCGGGCCGGAGCGTCCCTTCCACGTCCTCAAAAATCCGAACGCCGACCCGTTGCTTGATGAAAACCCGGTAGGTCCGCTCCCCTTCCTTCACGACCGACGGTTCGGGGGCGCTCACCTCTTCGAGATAGACTTTGGTCCAATAACTTCCCACCGCCGGCGACGGTGCCTCGAGCAGGATCGGGATCTGCCTCACCTCGCCCGGCTCCAGATCGATGACGCGTCCGTCCACGGTGAGCCAGTCGGCACAGCTCCGCGCCAGCGATCCGACGGGGAGATTCTCCTCCCGGCCGTCCAATCCGAAGCGGCTGTCGCCCGGATAGAGACGGACCGAAAGGGGCCGGGTACCGGTATTCTTGATCGTGATGGGCTCCTCGGCGCGCCCGCCGGGACCGGCCCGGAGGTGCAGTTCCATCGGCGACACCACGAAGGACGCCCGCGCGTCGGGCACCGCGATCAGGTGCGCCGCGAACAGAAGCGCCGGGAGGACCCCGTAGGAGAGGCATCGACGCGTCATCGTTTCGTTCTCCCGTCCCGCGGGCCGGCCGCGCGCCGCCCCGCTCTTTCCGGTCACTCGACGTGGGCGACCAGGGTATAGGTGATCGTGATTCCGTACGTGCCGGGGATGTCCCCGGCCCAGTCCAACAGCACGCGGGTCTGCACGTGCACCGCGTTATCCGCCACGCCTTCCGTGTGGCTCAGGATCTGCGTGTCTGAGCCGTCCAAGTCGATGTAGGATCCGGCGCCGTTCTGGATCGTTCCGGTCGGTGTGTTCGTGATGCGTATGGCGAGATCGTCCTCGTCCTTGTCGTAGGCGCCGGGGCAGGTCCAGTCACCGGCGAGCTTCACCGAGAGATCCCAAGGCGCGTTGGCGTTGATGGTGAGCACCGTGGCATCCGCCGCCGATTCGACCTGCCCGGCGTCGTACGCGCTTTCGCCGACGCCGTCGGCGGTCAGAGTGAGAAGGTCGGACATGTCCCCCATCAGCGTGAGCTGGCTGAGCATGGGAACAAGCATCCTTCCGATCGACGCCTGCGTCTCCTCGCCTCGCGCGCTGAGCGCGCCCGCGGCGAACGCGGCGGCGAGCAGCAAATAGGGCAGGCAACGCGGGCCGCCCAGCGGTCCCTGCCCTGGACCGACCTGTTTCGCAGATCGCCACATCGTTCCGGTCCGCTCCTTTTCCGAGCCACGAGACCCTTTCCATCCGTTTTTCGGGATTTCTGAACAAATCTTTAAAAAAAAGACGTTCCTCTCGAAAACGGACCTCCGGGGAACGGGGAACGCGGGGGGGGGCGGCGGCGACGAGCGACACCATCTCATTGCAATTATGTAGGTTAAGACTCGGGACGATCGAACGGGAACGGGCATCGGAAAAAAAAGAAAATGAGGAGGCGGACGAACCGATCACCGGCCCGCCCGCCTTATTTCCGTCGCGGTGGAGTCGCCGCGCCGCTCTCACGGTCACTCCGCGTCATCGCCGAAAGGGGCCGGCGCCGGAGCGACGGGAGAATATTTAACCCGTGGTCGTCTCCATGGTGTACACGGTCGTGATGCTGTACGCGCCGGGAATATCGGCGGTCCAATCCAGGTCGACCCGAACCTGCACCTCCACGTCGTTGTCCTGCACGCCCACGGTGTGGCTCAGGATCTCCGTGGCGCTCGACGTGGGACTGAAATAGGAATCGGCGCCGTTCTGGATCGTGCCGGTCGGCGTGTTCGTGATCCGCAGGTCCAGATCCGCTTCGTCCTTATCATAGGAACCGGGACAGCTCCAGCCACCGCCGGTGTAATGAACGCTCAGTTTCCACTGTTTATTCGCGTCCACTCGAACCGTCACCGCGTCCGCGGCGGACTCGACGTATCCCGCGTCGTATGCCGTTTCTCCGGTGCCGTCCTGGGTAAGGGTCAACAATCCGGAGACGTCTCCGGAGATTCCGATCTGGCACAATTCGGGTATCGTACCTCCCACGATGCTGTTTCCCGTGTCCGACTCGTCGGCCGCCCAAACCAGGGCGGACAGAAGGATGAGCGGCAACGCGAGACCCAAGCTCTTTATGCCCGTCTTTCTCCAACTCAACTTTCTTCTCCTTTGCTCTCCGGCGAGTAAACCCGCCACGCTTACAGAGACCCGCGCTCTTCCCTCCACGGTTTTCCGCGGTGGAGAAGCTTCATCCGGGGCGTTGTAGACAAGGGGGGAATTTGCAAAAAACCTGCCAGGGGAATCGCTTTTTTCTTCATTCCATGTATCGGAATGAACCTCCGTTCTCTTCAATTGTCCCGGGGTGCCCGGCGGAGACTCGAATCTGATAAATCTTTGGAATAGAAGAAGATTGGCGCTCGCTGCTTCCCGCGCCGCGTTTTCTCTTTTCCCCCGGGTGGGAGCACCCATTCGCTTGCGCCACGCGTTCTCATCCGGCGGGCCCTCATTCTGCGAGCCGAGAAAAGGCGTTTTGCGAAAAAGAAGGGGCGGACCCGTTCGGGCCCGCCCCTGTGTTCCTTCCGCCGAACCGCGGAACCTAGTCGTAGTATTCCGAGCCGAGGTGGTGGATCACATCTTCGCCCATCATGTCCCGAAGGGTGTTCTTCATCTTCATCTGCTGGATGAAAAGATCGTGTTCCGGATAGAGGCCGGGCGCGGTCATGGGACTCTTGAAGTAGAAAGAAAGCCACTCCTGGATACCCCGGCGACCCGCCCGGGCGGAGAGGTCGAGGAAAAGCGCAAGGTCGAGAACGATCGGCGCGGCGAGGATCGAATCGCGACAGAGGAAATCCACCTTGATCTGCATCGGGTAACCGAGCCACCCGAAGATGTCGATGTTGTCCCAGCCTTCCTTGTTGTCTCCCCGGGGCGGATAGTAGTTGATCCGTACCTTATGGTAGAGGTTGCCGTAGAGACTCGGATAGAGCCGGGGCTGGAGAATGTGCTCGAGCACCGAGAGTTTGGACGCCTCTTTGGTCTTGAAAGACTCCGGATCGTCCAGCACCTCGCCGTCCCGGTTGCCGAGAATGTTCGTGGAGAACCAACCCGAAACACCGATCATCCGCGACTTGAACCCGGGGGCGAGAATCGTCTTCATCAGGGTCTGGCCGGTCTTGAAATCCTTGCCGGCGATGGGCGCGCCCGTCTTCTTCGACAACTCGACCAGGGCGGGGATGTCCACCGTCAGGTTCGGCGCTCCGTTGGCGAAGGGGACGCCCGCCTTGAGCGCCGCGTAGGCGTAGATCATGCTCGGAGCGATTCGCTCGTCGTGCGCGTCGAGTCCCTTCTCGAAAGCGGCCAGCGAGGCGTGCACGTCGGAGGGCTCGATGTAGATCTCC
Organism: Candidatus Eisenbacteria bacterium; assembly: GCA_016930695.1. Lineage (NCBI taxonomy): Bacteria > Candidatus Eiseniibacteriota > Candidatus Eiseniibacteriota bacterium. The sequence goes on along the minus strand of JAFGGD010000013.1, from coordinate 53,385 downwards.
GTGGATGCGCACCAGATCATCACCAGTCGGTCCAAGCCGTGTTCCTCGCAGAACCGGCGGATGTCCTCGCCCAGCTGGTCGGCCAGATCCCGCCAGTTCTTACCCTTCTTCACATACGTTCCGTGCAGCTTCTTCACGTACCGGTTGTCGAAAACCGCGGGCATCGGCTTCACCGCCCGCAGCTCCTTCTCGATCGAGTCGAGGAGGGTGCGCTCCAACACGCCCGCCTTGACCGCCGCCTCGTAACCATCGTCCTCGAAGATGTCCCAACCGCCGAAGACGAGGTCATCCAGATCGGCGAGAGGGACGAACTCCTTGATCATCGGGACGCGGTTTTCGGTCCGCTTGCCGAGTCGGATCGTTCCCATCTGGGTCAGCGAACCGACCGGTTCGGCCAAGCCCTTGCGGACCGCTTGCACGCCGGCGATGAAAGTGGTGGAAACCGCCCCGATTCCGGGGATCAGCACGCCGAGTTTCCCCTTCGGCGCCGCGATGTCTGCTTTGCCCATCGTATTCTCCTTCCGCCCCGGGGGCGGCTCGGGTTTCGCGAATTCCCTGGAAAAATACCAGAAGCGCGCTTATAAGTATCATGAATCTATTTGATAAGATCCATAAGGAGAGTTGATAACAATGAACGACCTGGCCCCGCTCCGCGCTTTTCTCGCCGTTGCCCGGGAAGGCGGGTTCTCCGCCGCCGCCCGCGCGCTCCATCTGACCCAACCGACCATCTCGATGCAGATCCGGCGCCTCGAGCAGGAGCTGGGCGAGCGCCTCTTCGAGAGAACGGGCAAGCGGGCGCGCCCCACGCCGGCGGGATTTCACCTGATCGGCCGGGCCGAGGAGGTGGTGCGGGCGGCGGAGAACCTCGCCGACGCCGCCCGGGATTTGCGTGAGGTACACGGCGGCGATCTCCAGATCGGGACCACCGACGTGGCGAGCATCTACGTCCTCCCCCGGGCGTACAGGACTTTTCTGGGACGCCACCCATCGGTGAACCTGTCGGTGACGGTGGACGGAACTCTCCCTCTCCTCCAATCCCTCCGGGCGGGACGGATCGAGCTGGCCGTCGCCACCCTCCCCGTCTCCGGCGACGATCTGGAGTCAACCGTCGTCGAGCGGGATCGACTCCTCCCCATCCTTCCCCGCCGCCACCCTCTGGCGGGGCGCAAGAGAATCCGTCCGGAGGAACTCGCCGAAACGCCGATGATCACCTTCAAGGAGAACTCGGTGACGCGCCGCGAGGTGGACCGCGCCTTCGGCGCGGCGGGGGTCCGCCCCCGGGTGGCGATGGAGATCTCCAGCCCGGAGGCGATCAAGAAACTGGTCGAGGTGGGTCTGGGGTTCGCCGTGTTGCCCGAGCGTTCCGTGCGCGCCGAGATCCATGCCGGTCGCCTCGCCTCCCCGGTCCTCACCGGCCTTCGTCTCGAAAGGAGGATCGGCGTGATCCGCCCGCGGGGGCGCTACCTCTCGCCGGCGGCCCGGGCTTTTCTCTCGATCCTGGAATCGGATTAGGGAAGCTGAGGTGATCCCGCCCGGCGCGGAGCGGGATTGCATCACATCTAATTCATCGACCGCCACTTCCGGCCCGGGCTTGCGCTCGGAGGCGGGCCGCTGTAATCTCAAGCGGGAGATGGAACCAAACGACAAGCGGTAGCGTAAAGAAGATCAAGGAGCCGAGCCGGGAATGGAAACAAGGGAGCCTACGATGAACGAGACCGCGACGCCTTCCCCCCCATCCCTTCGGAGACGCGCCTGGAACCGTTTGAAGGACGTCGTGTTCATGATCGCGGCGGTGCTCTTCCTCCGCACCTTCGTCGTGCAGGCGTATCAGATTCCCTCCGGCTCCATGGAGGAGACCCTTCTGGTCGGCGACTTCCTGATCGCCAATAAATTCATCTACGGACCGCACATCCCCTTTACCGAACATAAAATAAAGGGGCGGGAGCCCCGCCGCGGCGAGATCGCCATCTTCCGCTCGCCGGCGGACGACAAAGACTACATCAAGCGGGTGATCGGCCTGCCCGGCGAAACGGTGGAAATCCGCGAAAACCGCGTCTTCATCGACGGGGAACCGCTCGACGAAGCGTACGTACACCTCGACGGATGCGGGAATCCGCCCCAGGCGTTCTACGGGCCGGTCACCGTGCCGGAAGGGCACATCTTCGTGCTCGGGGACAACCGGAACAAGAGCTACGACAGCCGGTTCTGGGGGTTCTTGGACGAGAGCCTGCTCCGGGGGCGCGCGGAGGTGATCCACTGGTCCTGGGACACGGGAAAACACCGCCCCCGTCTCGGACGGATCGGCGACCTTCTCTGATGGAAAGCGCCCCCGCCTCCTCCCCCATCACTCCCAGCCGTGCAGCTCGAACACCTTGTGCATCTCCCGATCCATCTTCTCCGGATCGGGCAGAGGCCCCTGATAGATCCTGTAGAGATGGCGGTGCGCGTCGAGCATGTCCGGCTCCAACTCCACCGCCCGCAGGAAGGCGCGCTCCGCCTCTTCCCACCGCCGCTGTCTGACCAGAACCCGCCCGAGCATGAAATGCGAGAGCGCGCGGTTCGGCTCGAGCCGTATCGCCTCGTCGAGAACCTTCTCCGCCTCGTCGTACCGCTCCAGTTGCAAGTAGAGCGTCCCGAGATAGCCCAAGGTTCGGCCGTCGGCGATTCCCCTCTCGACCGCCGCGACGATCGTCGCCGCCGCCCGGTCCACGCGCCCGACGAACCACTCGGCCCGCGCCAGGTTCTGCGCGTGGATCACCTCCATCGGGGCGATCCGGACCGCTTCCTCGAAGAGGGCGACCGCCTCGTCTCCTTTCTCTTCCTCCAGGCGGATCGATCCGAGCTGCGCGTAGGGGGTCGCCCATTCGCGTTTCCAGCCGAGATCGGCGGCGAGAAGAAGAAGAACAGCCGCGGCGATCGGCACCGCGGCGCGCGGGCCGGGACGCCCCCCCGCAATCGCCGCGCCGGCGAGAAGGGCCGCGATCGGAGCGAGAGGGATCACGTAGCGGGTGCAACCGAAGAAGAGGAGCACCGTCACGATCTGCGCGGCTCCGAAAAGGAGCGCCGGCGCGGGTACGCGGCGCCTCATGGCGCCGTCGAAGAGCGCGAGAAGGGCGAGGAAGAGGAGCGGGTAGTGCAGGTAGATGAAGGGCCGCGGCACGCCGGGGAAGCGTTCCGTCTCGAAATCGAAGAAGTTGCTGATCGGCGTGAATCGTCCGGAAAGGAGGATCCGCGCCTTGCGCATTTCGAGGCGAAAAGAATCCGCGCCGTGACCGGCGATCCAGGCGAGTCCTCGGCCGAACCAATATCGAGACGCCTCGGCGGCGTTCACGGAGCGGCCGAGGTCGCGCGCCGCCGCGGCCCGCGATTCCGCGGCCAGCGACACGATGTCGGCGCCCAACTCGGGAACCTTCCCCATCGCGCCCGCCGCGTTTCCGTTGTTTCCGTGGTAGAAGACCTCTCCGCCGTTCGCGGCGACGGGAACGAACCCGCCCCCCACGACGGCGTTCCGGACCGTCACGGGAAGAACGACAACAGCCGCGGATGCTGCGAAGAGAAGCACCGCGCGCGCGCCGGCCCGCCGCGCGATCCAGATCGCGGTGATCGCCGCGAAGAGAAGCAGGTTGGCTCGGGCGAGGGTCACGAGCCCGGTCGCCGCGCCCGCAGCGACCCACCCTCGGCCGGTCCGGGCCCTGTCGAGAAGCAGAAGGGCGGTGAGGGCGATGGGGAGGGCGACGGAGATGGGGGCGAGCTTCTGCTCGAAATAGACCGGGTAGGGAAGAAGGGCGTAGATCACTCCGGCGGCGGCCGCCGCCCGCCGGGGAAGGGCGCGAAGCGCGATCGCTGTGACGAGAAAAACCGACAAGAGACCGCAGAGATGTTGCGCCGCGTAGAGGAGCGGGAGATTCGCCCCCGCCACGGCACGGAAGAGGGCGAGCGCATAGGGGTAGAGCGGCGCTTGATAGAACGCTTCCCGCGGCGCGTCGCCCGCGAGAATCGCCGCCGCCCGTTCCCAGTAGGCGTGCCCGTCCGAGAAGAGATGGTGGGCGAAAGGACTCCCCTTCAGAAAACGGACGAGGGAAAAAGCCCGTAAAATCGCACCGGCGGCGAGGGGGGGGAGAAAGAGAAGCAGATTACTCCTCAACGGCAGAGCCCTCGGCGCAAGGTTCCTCACCGTCCCGGCGTTCGCCTGCGGAGAGTTCCGCGATCATCTCCTCGATCCGGACCGCAAGAGGACGCGGGGCCAGCGGGAGAATCTTCCGGCAACGGCAGAGGAAGATGAAGAAAGGGTCGGGATAGTCGAGGGCGTCCACGAGCGAGGCGACCAGATTCCCCTCCTGCTCGGGAAGCATCTCCGCGATTTCGGCGAGCCGCGTCGCCGCTTCGGTACGATCCCCTCGCCGGAGCGCCAAGCGCACCAGACCCCAACGCGGCTCCGGATCGCTCCGGTCCGTGTTCATCAGTTGGCGGAAGATCCTCTCCGCCTCCAGGTCCTGTCCCAAGTTCAGCCGGCAGTCGCCCAACCGGCGGCGCACCTCGTTCTCCCGCCCTTGGGGGAAACGCTCCCTCTCCAACTCGGCCAGAGCGTCGTCATAACGTCCGAGGGAACGGAGCAGATCCACCAGGGCGAAGCGGGTCCGCGCCCCGCTCGGGTCGCTCTCGAGCGCTTCCCGGTAGCGGATCTCCGCCTCCTCGGCATCCCCGCGCCGCTCGGCGAACAGGCCGAGCAGATAGAGAGTCTCCGGTGAACGGCCCGCGCCGTGGCGGACCGCTTGGCGGATCCGCTCCTCCGACTCCTCGGGCCGGTCGAGGCGTAAATAGAGATTGCCGAGTCCCAGATAAGCCTCACCGTAAGTGGAGTCGATGGCGATCGCCCGGAGGAATTCCTCCTCCGCTCCGTCGGTGAAACCGGTTTCCGTGAAAACCCGGCCCAAACCGTAGCGCGCCGGGGCGTAGTCCGGGTCCCGATCCAACGCCTCCCGAAACGCTCCCATGGCCCGATACCAGCGTTCCTCCTCGAGATAACGGAAACCCCGAGCCGTATTCTCCGCCGGACCGGGCGAGGAAGCGCCGCGGCCGAGCGCGGAACAGGAAAGCGTCCAGGAGAAAACGATCGGTATCAGGACGAGAAGCGTGAAAACCGCGGCGCAACGCGGGCGGCGTGAAGAGCGGCGGTCCTGAATCAACGAAGCAGATTCCATAAAATTCGCGCGGCGTAGATTCCCACAAGGACGGCGATGAGAAGGAGGAAGATCCGCCTTCCCCCACCAAACCGGAGCCCACCCACGGTCCCACCCCGGACGGGGAGCCTCTCTCCGCAGAAAATGCATCGGAGGTTTTCTTCCGGGGTTTTCTTCCCGCAATGCGGGCACTCCTGCAGTTCGTCCATCCTATCGCCTCGGCGACCAACATAGTCCCCGCGCCGGAACCTGTCAAGAACCGGCCCTCCCGCCGCCCGAAGCGCGCGGCGCGGAACGGCAAAAGGATCCCGGCTAGCGGACGAGAACGAGACGGGCGGAGGCGCGGGCTCCGGATGAATGGCGGGCGACGCCGAAGTAGACGCCCGAGGGGAGCGGACGGCCGTCCCCGTCGGCGCCGTCCCAGTCGGCGATGATCCCCTCCCCTCCGCTCGGGAGGGACGGGGCGCCGAGGACGCGGACGAGCCGGCCCCGCAGGTCGTAGACGCGAAGGTCCCACCGGCCGGCGGGCGCGGAGACGAGTCGAAGAGACGTTTTGGGGTTGAAGGGATTGGGAACCGCCGCGAGACGAGCCGAGGAAGGCGGCGGCGGTCCGCCGGCGGCGACGCCGATCTCCGCGTGTTCGAACCAGGGGGCGGAACCGCCGGACACGCCGGCGACGAGGCGCCCGCCCGCGAAGAGGACCCAGTGCGTATCCCGCGGCGCCGGCCCGTCGTCCAAGAGTTCCCAGTTGTCCGCGCCGTCCCACGACTCGAAGACGCCGCTCCCGGTGGCGGCGGCGAGATGGCTCGAATCGAAGGGATCGACGGCGATGCACCAGACGTTGCGGTCGGTAAGCCCGGTGTTCTTCCGCGTCCAGGAGGCGCCGCCGTTCACGCTCTTGTAGACGCCGCCGTTGTAGTAGCCGCCGGCGTAGACGACGGACGTGTCGGAGGGATCGACCGCCACGGCTCGTACATAGTTATCGCTCATCGAGGAAACACCCGTCCAGGTGGAGCCGAAGTCGCGGCTCCGGAAGAGGCCGTCGCCGTAGGTGCCGGCGTAGACGAGATCCGGCGCGGCGGCCGACGTCGCCATCCCCCAGACGTTCCGGGAACCGATCCCGGAGTCGGAGAGCGTCCAGGAGAGGCCGCCGTCGGCGCTCCGCCAGGGACCGCCGTAGGTACCCGCGAGCGCGGTCGTCCCGTCGCCCGGGCGGTAGAGGATCGACGTGACCGTCGCCATCGATCCGATGCCCGCGGAGGAAGCGGTCCAGGAGGCGCCGCCGTCTTCGCTCCGCCAGATCCCGCCGTAAAAGGCGCCGGCAAGGAGGTCTTCGCCGTCGTCGGGGCTCACCGCCACGCTCATGAGATCCCGCGCATCGACGCCGGGGCCGGCGGCGGTCCAGGTCCAACCGGTATCGGCGCTCGTGAAAAGCCCCCCGTACGAAGCGAGCCAAAGAACGCCGCCGTCGTGGGGGGAGAGAGTCACTTCATGGACAAAGCGATTGGCGAGCCCCTCGTTCCGCGCGGTCCATCCCGATGCGGGATCGGCGGAGGCGGCGACGCCGCCGTGGTACATGCCGACGAAGAGGGTGTCTCCCGCGAGGAGTACTTCCTGGGTCACCGTGTCCGGAAGCCCGGCGTTCCGGACGGTCCAGAGACCGCCGCCGTCGAAGGTCTCGAAGAGTCCCGCCCGGGTCGCCGCCCAAAGGGTGTCCGGCCCGTCCGGATCGATGGCGAGCGCCTCGGCATAGACCTCCCCCATCCCGACTCGGGCGGGGCTCCAGGCGAGGCCGCCGTTTATGGTCTTGTAGACGCCGCCGCCTTGGGTGGCGGCCCAGACGCGTTCCGGGTCGCCGGGGTGCACCGCCAGAGCGGAGACGATCGCGTAGTCGAGTCCCGAGGAGCGGGCGGTCCAGGTGGAACCGCCGTCGGCGGAGCGGAAGACGCCGCCTCCGGTGCCGGCGTACCAGACGGAGTCGGCGGAAGGGGCGGACGCGAGGGCGTGGATCGAGGATTCCGTGAGACCCGTGCCGGAGAGATGCCAGGCCGCTCCCCGGTCGTCGGTGCGGTAGATCCCGCTCGTGGTCGCCGCGAGAAGCCGGTCCCGGTCCGCGCGGAAACGCAGATCCCGAACCGTCATGCCTCCCAAGCCGTTCACCACCGGGAACCAGCTCCTCCCCCCGTTGGAGCTCCGGTAGACGCCGCCTCCGCTGGTGCCGGCGAAGAGGCTCTCCGGCGCGGTGGGGCTCGCTACAAGAGAGAGCACGTCGGTGAAGAAGAGGCCGTCGTTCCCCGCCGACCATCCGGCGCCGTTCCGGAAGGAGCGAAAGACGCCCCCCTCCTCGGTTCCCGCCAGGAGAACGCCCGCGTCCGTCGCGAGAAGCGCCTCGACACGACCCCCGAAGGGACCATCCTCCACGGTCCACCGTTCGTACCCGCCCCGTGCGGACGGGGGCGCTAGAAGTGCCGTCCCCGCGAGGACGGCGAGCAGCAAACGGCGTCCGATCATGGCTTTCTCTCGTCGGATGGGGGAAATATCGTGCGTTATATTATACAGGAAAAATAGACGATTCGGAAGACAGGCATGGCGATCCGGGGGAGAAAAGAAGAAGGAGGGATCCGGTTGGACCCCTCCTCCGGTCTGCCCTCCAAAGACAGAGCGAGCCGATTTATCCGCTGTGCTTCATCTGGTTGTCCGGCGGCGTGAAGGAAGTCATGGTGATCTCCTTCAGGTTGCCGTGCCGAACCACCTCAGGCTTCTCGTACGGTAGTTTCGCTTTCTGCTGTTCCATCGAGATGTACCCTCCACTTCTCGAACAGGAGAAGTGTATCACAACCCCGAGGGCTCGTCAACTCATCCTCTATCGGACGAGCACCATTCTTTTGGTGGCCCGGAAATCGCCGCTCTTCAGGCTGTAGAAGTAAGTGCCCGAGGGAACGGGGTTTCCGCGATCATCCTCGCCGGTCCACTGGAAAGTGTGGACGCCGGAGGGGAGATCGCCGCTCCAGATCCGTTTCACCTTCTGCCCGGCGGTGTTGTAGATCGTCAGCTCCGCGCGCGACGCCACCGGCAGCTCGAATCCGATGGTCGTCGACGGGTTGAACGGGTTCGGCATATTGCCGTGCAGCACATAGGCGGTCGGCGAGGGAAGCGCGCCGGCGGACGCCTCCGGGTCGAGGAAGGTCGGGTCGAGCCGCACCTGGTAGGTGGGCGGCGCGCCGCAGGCGTCCTCGTAGGAGACGTCGAACCAAACGTTGAAGCTCCCCCCCGGATAGCCGGAGAGATCGAAGGTGAAGGTTTCCCCGTCCCCGTCGCCGTAGCTCGCCGACCCCTGCGGCAGGTTCCCGTAGGAAGCGACCGCGTCCGGGATCAGAAGCCAGCTGAGGTTCTCGTGCATCTCCATGGAGATGTTCCGCGCCTCGCCGGGACCGTTGTTCCGGAGCTGCACCTGCACCGTCCAGAGTCCTCCCGGTCCGGTGTAATTCACCGTTCGATAGTCGCCGAGGGAGAGGATCGGCTGCACGTGCTCGCAGCCGCTCAGCACGCGGGTGATGATGGAGTCGCACGCCCCTCCCTGCCTGTCCTTGTTGATGGCCGCGTCGGCGCAGAGAAGGAACTTGTGCTCGTCCCCCTGCACGGCGTCGTCGGGAATCCGCACGCCGAGATGAAAGTCGCTGAATTCGCCCGGCCCGAGTTCGAATTCGTCCATGCCGCCGTGGTCGATCTCCCAAGCCGGCGTGCTGAGGAGCATGAGCCCCGTCGGGAAGGCGCAGTTCCCGTTGTTGGTGATCCGGAAGAAGTACTCCATCCTCTGTCCGGGCACGCCGGTGGAATCCTCGGGGTAACCGACCACTTCGTAATTGACGACAGGCATGACGCCGTAGGCGGCGGAGTCGATATCCATGGTCTGCGGGTCGCAGAGGGAGAGCGCGTAGAGGCGGACCCAACCCTGGTCGGTGCAGAGCGCGTTGGACGGCACCTGCACGTTCACCACGGCGTCGTAGTCGTTACCCGGATCGATCACCGGCGTGGTGTCCTCCTCGGTATCCACCATCCACCCCTGCGGGCAATCCGCGTAGAGGAGGTAACGGTCCGGATCGCCGCCCGTGTTGGAAACGTTGAATGCGATCTGGAACAACTCATTCGGAAAATGGGAGGAGCCGCCTGCCGGAGGGGTGATCTCCACGCCCGCGTCGCAGCCCTCGAGGGCGGTTGTGGTCACGACGAGCGTGTCGGGCCGGAAGACGGCTTCGCGATCCTTCTCGGGAATCAAGCCCGGTGAGACGATGAAGGTGAGGTTCATCATCGCGCCGACGGCGGTCCCCGCCGGGATCAGATGGCGGACGCAGATCGTGTCCGACTGATCCACCGGGATGAGGCGCTCGGCCGAGTTGAAGTTCACCGGCCAGCCGGAAAAAGCCTCCGGATAGGCGATGACGTCGCAGTTCCCCTCGTTCTTCACCTCGAAACAGTAGGTCACCGAATCGCCCGGTTCGCCGCCCAACCCGGAGATGTCGCGGATGCTCACTTCATAGATGTTGTTGGCGCAGTGGTCGGTCTCCGTGGAATCGGCGGCGCCGAAGACCGTCCCCGTGGCTTTGAACTGCATGGTCACCTGCTCGCCGCATTCCGCGTCCTCCGGCACGTGCACCCAGACGGGCACGCTCCCGAGGGCTCCGGCGGAGAGCCAGATCGGAGGAGTGAGAATGGCGACCTCCGCCGACCAACCGGGCTTGTCGAAGGTCAGATCGATGTCGAACCACTCCGGGCAGGCGCCGGTGTTATGCACATCGATCTGTACGTAGATGGAATCCCCCGGATCGGCGCACTCGGCGGGATACTGGGGCGGCGAAACCACGACCCCCGCGGAGAACTCGGCGGTGGTGAACGCCCAATCCGAGGCGAGCGGTTCCTGCGGCCTGATTTGCGACTCGAAAACGTCGAGCCAGAGCGTGTCGCCCGGCACCGGATCGCTCTGGCCGGGGCATTCCGCGCCGGCGGGAACGACATGGTCCACGTAGACCGTCTCGATCTCTCCCGGGGCGAGAGAGAAGAACATCGAGGAGGTGACCAGCGCGTCCCAGCCGTTCTCGGAGCGCGCCTGCGCGGAGAGCTCGATCCGGGTTCCGGCGACGTTCTCCACCTCGAAGGAGTGGGTCGCGGCCGCTCCCGGGGCGGCGGACAGTTGGCCCGGCGGCAGTGTAGCGACGGTAATGCTCGCCGCCTCGCCGACCGTGATGGAGCATTCCCGCGTGTCCATCGGATCTTCGACCGCCTTGTTGGACGGATCCGCGAAGAGGGCGACGGTGAAGGTGAAGTCCCCCGCTTCGGTGGGCGTTCCGCTGATGGAACCGGTCTTCTCGTCGATCGACATGCCGTTCGGCAGGCCGGAGACATCCCAGCGGTGCTCGTTGTTGTAGCCCGCCGGCGCGTCCGGCCGGAACTGGACGAGAGCCGCGTATTCGACCCCCTGGTTCGCGTTCGGAATCGGGCAGGCCGGATCGGCGTCGTCGATCGCGATGGGCAGCGCGGTGATGCTGCACTCCCTCTGGTCGAGGACTACCTTGGTCGGACCGATTCCGTTCAAAAAGACCGTGAAGGGAATGTCCCAACCCCACTCGGTCGGCGTGCCGAACAACTCGCCGGTGGTCAGGTTGATCCCCATGCCGAGGGGAAGACCGGTGGCGGTCCAGGAGAGGCTCTGGGTCGGGCTGTTGGCGAGCTGGAAGACCGTTCCCGCCGGGTAGGAAACGCCGTAGGTGGCGGCCGGAACCGGGCAGGAAGGCGTGGTCTGGTCGATCCTGGGCTTGTCCACGTAGATCGAGCAGGGGCGCACGTCGAACTGGCCGATGTCGTCGGTCACGCGGACCTGGAACGCGAAGCCGCCGAACTCGGTCGGCATCCCCTCGACGACCCCGGTCTCGGGGACGATCCGCATGCCCGCCGGCAGGACATCCACGTCCCAGCCGTAGGGAGGAACGCCGCCGGCGGCGGTGAACTGGATCCCCAGGTCGTAGTTCTCGTAGAGCATCGCGTCCGGAATCGGGCAGGCGGGCGTCTCGGTTCCGATCACCACCGGCTCCACCTGGCTCGGACAGGAGACGGTATCGCAGGCTTCGCCGGGATCGCCGAAATCGCCCTGGCCCACGATCATGCTGAACCAGCCGGAGGTCGGGCCGTCGATGACGAAGCCGAGACATCCCTCGTCGGCCACTTCATAAGAGAAGGTGCCCACTTTGGCCGGGAAGGACATCGGCGACGCGCCGGTCCAGTCCGTGGCTTGGACGAGGTAGCAGCGGTAATCCGGATACATCGTTGTGATGAACTCCGAGATGGTGAGGTTATCGCCGTCGGAGTCCTTCATGGACACGCTCGCCCAGGCGGCCGGGACGGAGTATGCGAAGGACTCATTGGTCACCAACGCCCCGTTCTTGACGCAGAAGGTGCATCCCCAGGACTGGAGATCGGGAACATCGTCGAAATACAAATCCAGCGTTCGGAGGGTTCCGATGTCGCCGGCTTCCAGGATCACCTGCATGTCCGTCGAATCACAGGACAGATCCCCGTCCGCGTCGAGACCGACGAAATCCGCCGCCGCGGGGGGGACGAAGGCGAGCACCGCGAAACAGACCATCGCGATGAGGGACAGCCGCATACCGTTCATGACGACCTCCTGCGAGTTGAATTGAAAAGTCTGGAATGGCCCAAGTCTGTAAGTCCGTATAGGATATCACAAATCTACATTAAATTATAGAGGATTGTGCTCCCTTTTCCGCGGCCCCGGATTCCCCTTTCGCGCGCCCGGGCGGCTTGACGAGCCCTTTTCCCCGTCGTACCCTCGGCTCCGCGATGAGCCGAGAGAAGAAAGGCCGTTCCCGGGCGAGGACCACGCTGCCGCCCATATTGGCGGGAGGGGGGATTCTCCTGCTCTTGCTCTTCTTTCTCCGGACGGGGGGAGCGGGGCGGACGGACACGGTGCGGATCCCCATTTCGCCGGTCGGTCCGGTCGACGGGCCGGTTCGGGAACTGGTTTGGCGGCGGCAGGCGGGGGCGTCCCGCTTCACCGTCGACCTCTTCGGGTCCGGCGGCGGGCGGATCTGGTCCGGCGTCTCACGGGACACGACGATCCTTCTACCGGAGGGAATCCCGCTCGAAGAGGGCTCTGTTTACCGCTGGCGGGTGACCGCGCATTTCCCCGACGGCGTTTCCCAGGCGGCTCCGGACGAAACATTTCACATACGACCCGGGACGGAGCGTTGAGCCCTCGATTCGTCTATTCCGATCGGTACGAGGTGGATCTGGCCGGCCACCCTTTCCCGACGGAGAAGTACCGCCTCGTCCGACTCGCCCTTCTGGAAAACGGCTCCTGCGGGCCGGAGGATTTCATCGAACCCGCCGAGCCGAACCGGGAGGACCTCCTCCTCGTCCACACCCCCGCCTATCTGGACGATCTGGAGCATGCCCGCCTGACCCCCCGAACCGCCCGCTCCGAACTCCCCGTCACCGGCGAGGTGATCGGCGCGTTCCGTCTCTCCGCCGCCGGAACGGCGCTGGCGGCCGGACTCGCTCGACAAAGCGGCACCGCGGTCCACATCGGCGGGGGTTTCCACCACGCCTTTCCGGACCACGCCGAGGGGTTCTGCTATTTCAACGACGTGGCGATCGCCGCGAGGATCGCGCTCCGGGAAGGTTGGGCGGAAAAGGTGCTCGTGGTGGACGCGGACGTCCATCAGGGAAACGGAACCGCGTCGATCTTCCGGGACGACCCGGCGGTGTACACCTTCTCGATCCATCAGGAGGATAATTATCCGCCCAAGAAGCGTTCCGATCGGGACGTGGGCCTCCACGACGGCACGGATGACGAGGAGTATCTCTCCTTCCTTCGGTTCCATCTGCCCGACCTCCGGGAGACGGTCCGCCCCGATCTGGTGATCTACGTGGCGGGCGCGGACCCCTTCGCGGAGGACCGTCTCGGCGGCCTCGGTCTCACGCGGAAGGGGCTCGCCGAGCGGGACCGGATGGTGTTCGATGAATTCGCCGCGGCGGGGATCCCGACGGCGGCCTGCCTCGCCGGCGGCTACGCCCGGAACCCGGCGGACACGGTGGCGATCCACGCGCGCACCTGTCTCGAGGCGATCCGAGCCTCCCGGCGGGGGGCGAAAAGGGATGAAGAACGATGACGGGACGGCTCCGGATCCTGCAGATCACCCATCAGGGGGACTTCGGCGGCTCCACCAACTCCATCACCTGGCTGACCGAAGGCCTCTCCGGTCGCGGGCACGCACTCTTCCTCTGCGTGCGGCCCGAATCGCTCCTGGCGGAACGCTTCGCCGAACACCCGCGGGTCCGCGTCGTTCCATTCGATTTCGGCCGTTCCCTGATTCACCTCGGCCGGAGCCGTCGCCTCGCCCGCCTCTGCACGGATCTCGGCGTCGACGTGGTGAACGCCCACGCCTCCCTGGACCGGCACCTGACGATCCAGGCTCGGCGCCTCTTTCGGGGTCGCTTCCGTTTGGTTCACACAAGAAGAAACGCGCCGCTCTCCTCCGGCGGCCGCCTGCAGGGATGGTACTACGGTGCCTGCACGGACAGAATCATCGCCGTGAGCGGCGGCGTCGCCGAGGGAATGGTCCGGGGCGGCGTCCCCCGGGAAAGGATCGCGGTGGTCCACAACGGGATCCCCCTCGATCGCTACCGCGACTTTCCGCAGGAGCGGGTCCGCGCCGCGCGGGAGGATCTGGGAATCGCCGAAGGAGAGCGCGTGGTCGGCATGATGGCCCGCCGGAAGGGGCAGGACGAACTTCTCCGGGCGATGGCCTTCGTGGAGGAGCCGGCGACGATCCTCCTACTCGGGATCGACCGGGACGAGGGGCTCGAGGAAATCCGGCGCTCCCTCCGCCTCCCCCACCGGGTGATCTACGGCGGGTTCCGGCACGACGTCCTCCCCTATTATCCGATTCTCTCCGTTTTCGTTCTTCCCTCGACCATCGAGGGATTCAGCCTCTCCATCCTGGAGGCGATGGCCTTCGGACTGCCGGTGGTTTGCACCGACGCGGGGGGGAACGCCGAGGCGGTGGAGGAGGGGGTGAACGGCCATCTCTTCCGGCCCGGCGACACCGGCGCTTTCGGCGCCGCCGTCCGCGGCCTCCTCGGCGACGAAGCCCTCCGGCGCGCCATGGGAGAGCGGGGGCGGGAGAAGGTGTTCGCCCGCTTCGGGGTGGACCGCACGGTGGAGAAGGCGGAGGCGGTTTACCTCTCGCTGACGGAGCGATGAACCGAATCGGCGGCGCCCTCGCCCTCGCCGGCCTCGGCGTTCTTCTCGCCTTTCTCCCCTTCGGTATCGCCGGCCAGCAGATCGGACTCGCCCTAGGCGCGGCGGCGGCCCTTCTCGCCGGCGACGCGCGGCGACGCGCCCGGGCGCGTCTCGCCCCGGATCGGACCGGGCCGCTCCTCCCGGCGGGCTGCGCCGCGTGGATCGGCGCGCTCCTCCTGGCGCTCCTTTTCTCGGGAAGGGCGGCCGAGGGGGCGCGGGAGCTGCGCAAGCTCCTACTCCTCTCCGCCCTCTTTCTTCCCGCCGCGGCGGTGCGGGACCGGCGCGATCTCCGGGCGGCGGCGGAGCTTCTTCTGCTCGCGGCGTTCGTCGCGGCGCTCCTCGGCCTGATTGAGCAGGCTCGGGGAGCGGGGAACCACCCGACACGTCTGGATGGCCCGCTCGGCTTCTACATGACCACCTCCGGCGTATTTCTCCTTCTCGGTCTTCCCCCCCTCGCCCTACTCCTGGAGCGGGAACGACTCCACGGGCTCGCCCCCGCGGCTTTCCTCCTTCTCGCGGCGGCTCTCCTCTTCACCTACACGCGGGGCGCTTGGTTCGGATGGGCGGCGGGGGCGGCGTGGCTCACGGCGCGAAGGCGACCGAGACTCCTCCCGGCGGCGGTGGCGGCGGTCGCGGCGACGATGCTGCTCCACCCGGCGGCGAGGGAGAGGCTCCTCTCCTCTTTCGATCCCGATTTTCACTTCAACCGTGAAAGGATTTATCTCTGGGAGGCGGGTTGGCGCGCCTTCCGGGAACGGCCGCTCTTCGGCCGGGGCCTTCACGATCTGACCCCCTTGATCGACGCCTCGCGCGACGGCGCGGCGCGGGAGAGGATCACCCATTTTCACAGCCTCTATCTGCAGACCGCCGTTTCCGCCGGCGCGGTGGGGCTCGCGGCGCTCGCTCTCTTCGCCACAGGCCTCTTCGCGGCGCTCCGCCGGGCCGCGACGCGCGCGGAGGACCGCTTCGGCGCCGCCCTCGCCGACGGGGCCGCGGCGGCGCTCATCGCCTTCCTGGTGCACGGACTCTTTGAATGGAATTGGGGGGACTCGGAGGTGGCGACGGCGCTCTACACGGTGATCGGGCTCGGGCTCGCCGCGGGAGGTGCGGGCGCGGCGGCGGTCAGATCCTCTCCGAACCGGTCCCGGATGTGAGTTCGGGGTCGCGGAGGCATTCGACGACCACGCGGAGAAGATCCTCGGCGCCGGCGTAGCGGTCGGCGTCGAGCAGCGTGATTCTCTCCCGATTCTCCCGAATCCACCGGCCGAGGAGAGCGCGGGCGCCCTCGTCGCGCCCGCCCCCCCGGCCGCCGAAGAAACTCAGGAGCGCGTCTCCCAGCCGGGCGGTCCGGATCGGGTTTCGCCGCGCCGAGAGGCGGCGGACTGCGCCGTCGTTCCGAAAGAGGAAAAGCGTCACCCGTTTCGGATCGGCGGCGGGAAGAAAGAGAACGCGGTTTCGGCCGTCCAGGTCGGCGCTGGGTTCACTTCGTACCTCGATCTTCTCGTTGTAAGGCGGGCGACGACGACGGATGGCGCGCCACTCCTCCACGAGCGCTTCCGCCTCGGAGCCGAGCGGGATCGCGTCGACGCGGGTCACGCGGCGCACCATCGCCCTTTTCCTCTCCGAGAGGTTTCCATATCCGGAGAAGTAGCTCTCCACGCGGGCGCGAAGCGACCGGGACTTGCCGACGTAGAGAAGGTGGCCGCCCCCATCGCTCAACCGGTACACACCGGGCGAATCGGGAATCCGCTCCAGCTCCTCCCATCCCCCTTCACGGAGAAAAGGGATCTCCCCTCCCGCCGGACCGCGTTCCCCCCCACCGGCGAGCCATGCCGCCGTTTCCTCGACGATCCGATGGAGGAGCCGCGCCTCGTCCAGAGGATCCTCCGATTCGCGCCAGTCCAGGCCGAGACGGGCGGCGAGACGCTCGGGCGAACGGAGATCCGTCGCGGGGAGATGCGGCGCGAGACGGCGCCGGATACGGAGCGGCTCCGGTTCGGTCAGGAGGGGGTGGCCGTCGTCTCGGCGGACGGCGAAGGGAGCGGCGCGGGAGAAGAGGACCAGGCGGGCGTTCGCGGCGAGGGGACGGGCGCTCTCCGGAAGAGGCGCGGCGCTCCCCGCCCGGCGGTCGAAGGTCGCCGACCCCTTCTCCTCCCCCGCCTCGACGCGGAGAAGCGCGATTCGGTGAAGGCGGGGGTCGGAAAGAGACGCGCGGCAGGCCCCGTAGAGGAGAGCCTTTTCGACGAAGGGTTCCGGGGGGGCGAAGGCCCAGAACTGGACGCCGAGGCGCCGGAAGCGGGGATCTTTTTCGAGCAGGGAATCGACCACCCGGCCGGCGGTCCGGGGGCTCGGGTCGGCGACGCGGAGAACCCGGAGGGCGATCTCGGTGGAGGCCGCGCCGGAAGGCCGCCGTTCGAGGAAACGGGCGATCCGATCGAGTAGGTCGGCGGAGTCTTTCATGGTCGAAATAAACGGCCGCGGGGCGGCGCCCGGTCGCCGCCTAACGGATGTGAACGATACGGCCGCTCTCCTCGATTCCGGCCGTCTCCAGCCGGTAGAGATAGATCCCCTGCGCCGCCCGGCGCCCGTCGTTCGTCCGGCCGTCCCAGAAAAGCAAATGGGCGCCGCGGTCGAGAACGCCGTCGTGAATCGTCCGCACCCGCCGCCCGGCGACGTCGTACACCTCGAAACGGACCGGTCCTTCTTGCGTCTGGAAGAGGGAGAAGTCGACGCGGTCCCGGAAGGGGATCGGCCCGAGCACGGCGACGCGCACCGAGGCGGGATAGACCTCGAAACGATGATAGCCCGTCGCCGGATCGTAGACGCCGTTCTTGTCGTTCGCCCTGTCCACCGCTCGGATCCGGTACTCCACCGTCCCCACCGATTCGGGGAAGGCGGGGAATGACGCGGCGTAGACGCCGCCGCCCCGCGCTTCCATGACGATCGAACCGGAGGCGTTCTTCCGGAGACCGGTGAAGATGTACTCCAGAAGGAGAGAGTCCGGGTCGAGGGAACCGTTGTCGGTGATGGTCGCCTGCACCGCCGGCGGATCGCCGTTCTCCATCCGGTCGCCGAGAGGCGTGTGGATCACCACGGGCGCCTCCCGATCCGACGTCACATGGAATTCGTGCCGTCCCGTCGGAGGTTCGACGGCCCGGTTCGCCGCCGCCGAGAGGTCCGTTGCGTAAATCGAATACTCGAACTCCCCCTGATCGCCCTCGGGGAAGGGAAACTCGCCGATCCAGAGGGAATCCGATTCCCGGTAGACCAACGGGAAGGAATCGGCGACGACGACGGGATTCGCATCGCTTTCGAACAAGAAGCTCACGAAAACCGAGTCCGGGTCGACGCCGAAGTTGTCGGTGATTTTCGCCGTGAGGACCGCAGGCAACTCGCTGTCGAAAAGGTCCGTAAGAGGCGTGTGCTCGATCACGGGAGGCGACGTGTCGACGCCTACCACCACTTTGTAGGATGCGGCCGGCGCGCCGGCGGGTAGAGTCTTCAGACGGCCGGCGGCGTCCTCGGTCTGATAGAAGTAAAGAAACGACTCGGCCCCCTCCAGATCGACGGCGGCGGTCCACACGCCGGAAGCGCCGACCGCCTCGGCGAGAAGGGCCGTGTCCCCCGCCGCCTCGACGGCGCCGTAAATCACCCGGGCCGCCCGCAGGGGAACGTCCGTGTCCACCGTGAGCGTGCAGGAAAGGGTTCCGCCGCCGAAGAGGGTGTCCGTCGTCGCCGCCGAGACGAGCGCCGGCTGCGGCGTGTTCGCCGGCGTGAAGATCCCGCGATCGCGGAAGGCGTCATAAACGGCGAGGCCGCTGCGCCAACCGGTGAGTTCCCGATCCGCCTGGAGCATGCCGAAGGCGCCGTCCTCGAATGTGGAGAGCGGGGAAGTCCCGTTCAGGAAGAAGTGGCTCTCGAGTACGATCGAATCCGACGCGGCGCCGCCGATCGCCTGATGGATGTCCCAGAGGGAACCGCTCCAGATGAGGCTGTTGTCGTAATAGCGATGCGGATTGGGAACGTCGCCGAGCATATAGAGATCGGCGACTGTTTTATCGTTGTCCACCCGCCTTCCGGGCCAGCAGTCGTCCATCGGCCCCTTGTCCCAGTCGAAGACCTGGCCGAGATTGACCGTCACGCCGGAGCGGGCGGCGTGGGATTCCGCCCAGTAATCACTGAATCCCTCCGCCATCGGCCCCATGTAGCCGCCCGGATAGCCCCAGTTCGGCACTTGGCTGTATTCGATGGCGTGGCCGTATTCATGGACGATCACGTCCGCCTCCTCGGCGTCGTCCACGCACCCGTCCCCGTAGGCGAGCTGGTTCGTCATGTTCAGGTAATGGGAGTTGTCGTCTCCGTCGGCGCCGTGCGGGTCGACGGAGATCGGCGAAACGACGAGGCTGTCCGCCGTCTGTCCGTCATAGCCGATGCGCCGCAGATAACGCTGCACCTTGTCGATGTGGTAATAGGCCATCACCGCCTCGAAGAGGCTGTCGGAACGGGTCGTCTGAAAGTCGTCCGGATGAGCGACCTCGGGAATCCAAATGATCGTGTCCCCGTAAAAGTCCGGCTCGAAGTCGCCGATGACCACGTAGGGACCGGAGAGACGGTAGAGTCCGCCGACGGGCGGGTCGAGGTCGAGAAGATCCACGGTCAGGTAGGCGTCGTCGAAAACCGCCTGATCCGCGTCGTCCATGTCGTAGAGATCGGTCCTCTGAAGCGCGTTCACCGGATTGGGACTCCAGACGGTGCCGGTGCCGGTCACCCGCGCCGTCTTGTCGATCCGCTCCATCTCGACGCCGCGGACCGCGTCGATCCAGACCTCCCATTCCGCGATCGGATCCCGGGAGAGATAGCGCACGCGCCAGAAGAGCCGCAGTTCCCCGTCCGTTTCTCGATAGAGCAGTTCCGCCCGCGCCGGCCCTTCCCGGTCGTCCGACCCGGAGACCGCGATTCGGATCGCTCCCTCCCGATCGACGGCGGCGGCGCTCTTTCCGGCGGCCCCCGTCGAGGGGATCCGCGGATCCACGGTGCCGTCGACGTAGAGAAGCCGCCCCTCCCGGTCGACGTGCACGCCCACCCGCCCCGGTTCGACGGGCACTCCGTCCACGACGCGGCGGTACGTCACGTGCGTCGAGGCGAGCCCCCTCTTCACGAGGCACGGCTCCAGCTCGCGCAGCACCGGCGAGAGCCCGAGCGCTTCCGCCCCCCGATCGAGAAACGCCCGGGCGGCGTCGACGGCGAACGTTCCTTTCGCGGGAGACGGACCGGCTGCCTCCGGCCCCGCGGGGGAGGCCCGGCGGACGAGACCGGTTTCAGCCGAGCGCCAGACGCGCCAATCGCCGCTCTGCTCCAGGCGGTACTCCGGGACCCGCGCCCCTCGATCACCGGCGGTCTTCACCGCCGTCGGCACGGGCTTCTTCGCCTCCCCCTCGCCGGAGAGGAGAATCAGCAGGGCGGGCAAAACGCGGATGAGCCGAAGTATCCGCGGGCGGACGGCGGGCGTCGGGAAGGCGCTTCGCACGATCAGTTCCTCCTATGTCCGTAACTTATTGTTGCTGCGCCGATTCGTCAAGAGCGGGCTCTTCGATCTCTTGGGAGGTGTCGACGCTGCGCAGATACTCGGCGGCCTGTTCCGGCGGGGTGGGATTGATGTAGAACCCGGTGCCCCATTCGAAACCGGCCACCCGCGTGAGGCGTGGGAGGATCTCGATGTGCCAATGATAATCGTAGCGGACCGTCGACCAGTAAGCGGGGCGCTTGGGCGAGGTCTGCGTGTTCGGTGTGGTGTGAAATATATAGTTATATGGAGGATTCCGAAGTCCGAAGCGGAGCCGCTTCAGCACGTCCTGCATGATCCAGGCGAGACCGGAGAGATCGTTCGGCGACGTCTCGGCGAAGGCGTGCTCGTGGTAGCGCGGGGCGACGAAGATCTCGAAGGGGAAACGGCTCGCGTAGGGACAGAACGCCACGAACCGATCGGTGAGGGAGACGATCCGCTCGCCCGACTCGATTTCCTGGTGGAGAATATCGCAGAAGACGCAACGTTCCTTGCGGAGAAAGTGCTGGCGCGACGCCTGGAGTTCGGTGGCCACCGTCTTCGGCGTAACCGGAACGGCGATCACCTGGTGATGCGGGTGCGGAAGGGAGGCGCCGGCGATCCGGCCGTGATTCTTGAAAAGAAGCACATACTTGAAGCGTCCGTCCCGCATCAGATCGATGAGCCGTTCCTGGAGCACGCGGTAGACGCTGGTCACGTGTCCCTGCTCGAGGCCGACGATGGATTTGTAATGGTCGGGACTCTCGATCACCACCTCGTGGGCGCCGATCCCGTTGATCCGATCGTAGACCCCCATCCCCCGCCGTTCCAATTCCCCCTCGATCCGCAGGGCGGGGAACTTGTTCGCCACGACGCGGATCTTCCAGCCCTGCGAGTTCGGCGACGAGCCCCTCTCTCGGATCGCCACGATTTCGGGAGGCGTGGACGATTCATTGCCCGAGCAGAAGGGACAGAAGGCGCCCGCCTTGATCCTCTCCGGCTCAACGGCGAAACTATCCGGACGCTGTCCCCGATCGGTGGCGATGATCACCCAGCGCCCCTGAATCGGATCGTGTCTGAGTTCCGACATGCTTTCTCTCCCCGCGATCCCGGCCACGCGGCCCGGGACGAGGCGTATGAGCGTTTCAGATTAGGCGGCCCGGGGGCGGAACGCAACCGCAAAAGGAGCGCGCCCGAGGGGGTCAATTTCCTCGGCGTTCCTCCCGATAATCCTGTTAGAATACCGGAGCGGTGGAAAACGTGTTTCCCCCGCGCGGCAAAACCAGGGCAATCTATTCCGAGACAAGGCATTGCGAATATCCCGACCTCAGATCTTTCTCCCTTTCTTTCTGCTTCTGTCCGATCTGGTCGGCCTGAATCTCGCGTTCTTCACGGCGCTCTACCTCCGTTTCTATTACCACAACTGGTCGGACTGGATCGGCAAGTACGGCACTTATTATTTCAATCTGCTCTTGGCGACGAATCTGATCTACCTCGTGTTGCTCTTTTATTACAAGGAGTGGAGGTTCCCGCGCCGATTCAAGCCCCCCTTCGTCGTCCCCCGGGTGATCAAGATGATGTTCTTCACCATGCTCGCCTCGGTGATGCTCATCTTCCTCTCCCAGGGGCTCTCCCGAACGAGCTACGTGTTCCATTTTTCCCGACCCACGCTGGTCGCCTTCTGGGTGCTCGCGACGGGACTGATCTGCCTCGGCCGCTTTCTTTTCGGCTTCCTGCAGATCGCCTTCTTCCGCAAGGGGTTTCTACAGAGGCCCATCCTACTCGTCGGTGAAGGGGCGCCTCTCGCCGATCTGGAGCGGCGACTCAGGCACAACATCTGGTTCGGCGCGCGGGTGATCGGCAGGATCGCCGTCCGAAGCGGTCCGCCGCCGGAGGAAGATCCGGAACTGGAGATCCTCCCCGACGGGGCGGCCCTCGCCGCGCTCATCCGCAAGAGTCATTGCCGGGAGTTGTTCGTCGCCGCGCCGCCGGGTGACTTGGCCCAGCTCTTCGAAACGGTGGAAGCGGTGCGCTCCACCGGCGCGAAAGCCAGCGTCACTCCCGACCATTTTCAGCTTTTGGTGAGCCACCTCCTCATGGCGGAGACGCCGCCCGTTCAGGATCGGACCAAGGAAGACCTGGTGTACGAGCTGTACCAGCGCCTCTCCCTCGGCCCTCCGTTGGAACTCGCCAGCGTCTCGGTCATCGGTTCCAAGGGGATTCCCGCCACTTTCGGAGGGATCGAGAGACACGTGGCGGAGCTGACCAATCGGCTCGCGCGGGAGGGGTTCCTGATCCAGGTTTACGCGAGGCACTACTACACCAACATGGAGGGGCGTTTCCAAGGCGTGCAGGTCACCCGCCTCCCCTCGGTCCACACCAAGCACCTCGACGCGATTTCCCACAGCCTGTTCGCCACTCTGCACACCCTGATCCAGCCGGTGGACGTGGCGCACTACCACGCGCAGGGCCCATCGGTGCTCAGCTGGATCCCGCGCCTCTTCGGTATCCGAACCGTGGTGACCGTGCACGGACTCGACTGGAAGCGGGAAAAATGGGGGCGCTTCGCGACCCGCTGCATCCGACTCGGCGAACTCGCCTCGGCCCGCCTCCCCAACAGGACCATCGCGGTCTCCCGGTCGCTGCAGAATTACTACAGGCACCACTACGGGCGGGAGATTCGGTACATACCGAACGGGATCCCGATGAAGAAAATCCCGCCGGCGAAAGAGATGGAGCGGCAGTTCGGCCTGAAGCCCAGGCGTTTCCTCCTTCTGGTGGGGCGGCTGGTGCCGGAGAAGGGCTGCCATTATCTGATCGAGGCGTTCCGGAAGCTGGACACGGAGATGGAACTCGTCATCGCCGGCGGCTCGAGTCACTCCGACGACTACTTGGATTATCTGAAGAGAATGGCATCCGGCGACGACCGGATCCGTTTCCTCGGATACGTCTATGGAGAAACGCTCGAGGAGCTTTACGCCCATAATTATCTCTACATCCAGCCCTCCGACCTCGAGGGGCTCAGCATCGCGCTCCTCGAGGCGCTCAGCTTCGGTTCGGCGGTGCTCGTCTCGGACATCGAGGAAAACCTGGAAGCCCTTCAAGAAGAGGAACTCCCCGCCGCCGTCTGGGACGCATCCCCCTCCCCGGAGGGTCCGCCCCACGGTTTCCGCTTCCGGCGGGGGGACGTGGAGGATCTCTCCCGGCGGTTGACCCACCTTCTGGAGAACCCGGCGGAAGTGGAGACGATGCGCGGGAAGGCGCGAGACTGGATCCGGCGGCGCTACGATTGGGACCGGATCGCCCGCGAGACCTCCGAACTCTACCTGGAGATCGCGAACAAGTAGGAAGGGAAGGGCGGATTAGAGACCGGATCGACGCCGCACCTGCACGTACTCCAGACCGAAACGACTCCGAACCGAAGCGGCGTGCGCCTCCGCCTCGACGCGATCGGCGAAGTTCCCCACCAACACGCGGTACCAGGTCCCTTTGCCGGGGATCTCCGCCTCCTCGATCATGACCCGCTCCCCGCGACCGGTCCAGATCGCCTCGTCCTTCTCCGCCCTCGCGAAGGTTTGGAAGGAACTGACGTGAACCGCCCAGGGGAGAAACGCGAAATCGGCGATCCCCTCCTCCTCGGCGGGAGGAGCGGCGACGAGGGGGGCGGGGCGAGCGACCGCTCCGGGGATCGGGCGGACACCGCCGCGCGGTGAGGAGAGCGCGGCGGCGCTCTCATCCAGGGCGCGCAGAAGATCGGCGACCGGGTCGTCGGGAGCGGCGGAGTCCTCGGCCGGGCTCGCCGGCGCGCCCGAGGTCTCCGGTTCGTCGTTTTCCGAGGGGAGCGAAGGGGTGGTCTCCTCCTCCGGCGGAAAAGCCGCCGTCATCCCCGCCTCCCGGCGCGCGGCGAGGATCGCCTCCCATTCCGACCCGGAGTCCACGGTCCAATCCTCCTTCTCGCCGCCGGCGGACAGGACCGGCGCGGGGAAAACGCCGCCTTCGCGTGAGGACGGCAAGCCCGCGCCGGCATTCTCCGCCTCTCCGCCGCCCGTACATCCATCCGGAGCCCCCTCCAGTGCGCGCCGAAAGGCGATGTCGAGCGGATCCGCACCGGCCCCCGTTTGGACGGACCACTCCTCTTCCCGATCCCGACCGACGCCGGCCGGCGGCGCGCCGGCGCAGGCGAGAGTGTCGTAACGGATCCGCTGTTCGAGAGAGAAAACCTGGAAAGCGCCCCCATCTCTTGCGCGGGCGGGCATCGTCGCGAAATCCCCCTCGGGGGGAACCGCGGCGGCGGTCCCGCCGCCGCCGAACGCCTTCCTGAGCCCGGCGAGGCTGACCAGAAGGGAAGCCGACGAAAGGCCGACCATCACCTTCTCGCGTGAGGAGGCGTCCCAGTACTCGCCGGCGTCCCCGCCGGAAGTCTCCGCGTCTCGAGCGCGGCTTTGATAGAGGCGCATGTCGCTCACGCTGGAGGCGAGGATCACGCCGTTCACCAGCGTGAGGGCGCTCCAGAAGAGCCGCCCCCCGAGCCCGCCCGAATCGCGTACCGGCTCCTCCGCCGCGGAAGCGCAGGCGTCGGGCGCGATCAGACCGAGAACGAGCACGGCGGCGCAGAATCGTCGCAACATCGGTTTCTCCCTCTCCGTACCGATCATCGGGTGTTCGGGGCCCTCCCTTGACACCCTTCTCTGCTGTTGCTACGCTGCGCCCGACGTGTCCCCCGAAGGCTGTGGGGACCGAGGAGGCGGAACGTGGGACGCATCTTCAGCGGAATTCAGCCGAGCGGCGAGATCACCATTGGAAACTACTGCGGCGCCATCCGGAACTGGGTGGCCCTTTTAGAGGAGCACGACTCCATCTTCTGCGTCGTCGACCTGCACGCCATCACCGTGATCTACGAACCTTCGGAGATGCGGGAGAAGATCCTCGCGGCGGCGTCGGTCAACATCGCCGCCGGCCTCGATCCGGAAAAGTGCACCCTGTTCGTGCAGAGCGAGGTGCCGGAACACACCGAGCTCTCCTGGTACTTCATGACCGTGACCCCCATGGGCGACCTGGCGCGGATGACCCAGTTCAAGGAGAAGTCGAGAAGGCACCGGGAGAACGTGAACGTCGGCCTCTTCGGCTATCCGGTGCTGCAGGCGGCGGACATCCTCCTCTACAAGGCGGACTTGATACCGGTGGGCGAGGACCAGGTGCAGCACATCGAACTCTCGCGGGACGTGGCCCGCAAGTTCAACGCCCGCTATGGCGACGTCTTTCCGGAACCGCAGGCGAAGCTTTCGCCGACGCCGCGCATCATGGGTCTGGACGGCAAGACGAAGATGTCCAAATCGATGGATAATTACATCGGCCTGGTGGAGGAGCCGGAGTCGATCCGCGCCAAGCTCGCCAAGGCGATGACCGACGAGAACCGGAAGCGCCGGAGCGACCCGGGGAATCCGGACATCTGCAACATCTTCACCCTCCACAAGGTCTTCTCTCCTCGGGAGAACGTGGAGACGGTGAACGAAGAGTGCCGCCGTGCCGGAATCGGGTGCGTGGACTGCAAAAAGCTATTGGCGGACAACATGCTGAAGGAGCTGGACCCGATCCGGGAGCGGTACCACTACCTGCGCGAGCACCCGGACGATGTCCGGGACGCGCTCCGGACGGGCGCGGAGCGGTGCCGGGCGATCGCCCGAGAGACCATGGACGAGGTCCGCCGGGTGATGGGCCTCCGCTGAGGAACTCCCTCCCCTTCTTCGCGCCGAGGAGAGACCGACCGGTGGACCGACGGTTCCCGATCCTCCTCGTATTTTTCTTCGCGATCTTTTGCACGGCGTCGCGATCCGGCGCCGAAACCCCGCGGATCCGCCACACCCCACCCGCGCCGCCGCGGCCGGGCGAATCCACCGTCCTGCTCTTCACCTGGAACGGTGACGGTCGGGCGATCACGGCGGAGCTGCGCATCCGCGCGATCGGCGACACCCTCTTCACGCGCCTCCCGCTGGAGGAACGACCCGGCGCTTGGCGCGTCGAGGTCCCCGCGCGCTACGCCGCCCCTCCCGGATTCGAGTACGCTTTCGTCGTCCGGACGGAGGACGGATCGGAGGCGACGAGCCCGGACCGTTTCCCCGCCGAGGCGCCGCACGAGATCGTGGTACGGGACACCGGCGCGGGAGAAGAAGGCGCGGACCGGGTGGTGGTCCTCTCGCCCGAACCGGAGGAGCGCCTCCCGGACGGCGGGGAATTTCTCCTCTCCGTCCTCTTCGACCCTCCACTCCTGCCCCCGGCCGAGGCGGTGCTCTACCTGGACGGCGCGGAGATCGCCGAGGGGGTGGAACGAACCGAGGACTACCTTCTCTACGCGCCGGAACTCCCCCCCGCCGAGGGAGGGCACGAAGCGACGGTCGTGTTGCTGAACGAGGGAGGGGGAAGCGCCGAACGGAGCTGGCGTTTCTCCATCGGCGCCGAGAAGCGCGCCGCCGCTTCTCGCTTCGTTTTCACGGGGAAGGCGGAGGCGGGGTACGCTGTGGTGAACGCCTGCGACGTGCGGGGCGATCCCTATCTCCCCTATGACGAGACGTCCTCGCTCGCCTTCGACATGTACGCCTATGGAAACTGGCGGGAGCGGTCCTTCTATCTCGCCGCCTCCCGCGATCCGATCTATGACGACGAGATCCGAGCGTCGGCGCGTCTCTCCGGCGAGCGGCTGACCCTCGAGGCGGGGGACATCTTCCCCACGCTGACGGAACTCTCCGTTTCCTGGCTCTCCGGCGAGGGGGGGCTTCTCTCCTGGGAAGGGGAGCGGTGGCGATCGGCGGCGTTTCTCCTCCGCACCGTCGAGGCGGACACCACCGGCGGCTTCGGCATCTACTCGCAGTACATCACCGGCGGACGGATCGCCCGGCGCGCCGACCGATGGGAAGCGGGCCTGAACGCCGCCTACGGTTGGGAGCGGGAATCGTCGGTTCCCGACACCATCCGTTTTCTTCTGCCGATCCGGAATCTGGTGTACACCGCCGACATTCGGTTCCGTTTCACCGAACGGATCCGGCTCGACATGGAGGCCGGCTGGAGCGAATCCGAAGGGGACGACACGACGGGCGCCCCGGCCTGGCGGGCGGTGCTCGCCTACGCGGACCGCTCGGAACGGACCCTCTCCCTCGAAGCGAGGGACTACCGTTCCGGTTTCTCCACCCTCGGCAACCCGACCGTGGACGGCGGCGAGTACGGCTTCTTGCTGGACGGATCGATCCGCGCTTGGGGCTTCCTCCGCCAAACCGCCCGCGTGGAGATCGTGCGGGACCGCGAATCCTCGCAGCCGATCCGCGCCGGCGGCGAGATCCTCGAGTTGTACGGGCGAACCGACGTCGACGTGAAGGGCGCGGGAATCGCCTGGAACTTCTACGCCCTTCTTCGCAGCTACGAGATCCCCTACGAAGAGAACCCCTATCGGAGCCGCTACGGCACGGCGGGGATCTACCTGCGTCGCGACGCCCACACGCTCTCCCTCAACTTTTCGCGGAGCCTGTCGAGATCCAGCGCCGAAACGGACGGCTGGAACGGAAGCGTCTACTGGAGCGGCGCGGCGGGGATTCTCTCCTGGAGGGTGGGAGAGCGGTGGGGCGCGTCGGAAACGACGCAGGACACCAGCGGCGCCGGGACGGAGGAAATCCTCTCCGATGAGGACCGCTGGACCTTTACATCCGAAACGACTTTGCGTGCCGGCGGTCTCGAGTGGCGCGCCGAGTACGAGCGAATCGATCAGGAGGATCGGGCCGAGGAAGAACGGCTGACCGAACACCTCTTCGCCCTCACCGTGGGGAGGCGCTTCTAGGTGGCGGCGGCGGGCCCGTTTTTCAGGAACCTTTTCCGGCTCCGGAGGATCGAACGTGTCGGACAAGCCGACCTTCGAGGAGGCGTTGGAGCGGTGCGGCCGCCCGGTTTGGGCCTACCTCGCCGGCGCCGCCGGCGATGAGGAGACGGCTCGGGATCTGACGCAGGAAACTTTCCTGCGCGCCTTTCGCGGCTGGGAACGTTTCCGCGGAGAGAGCGATCCCTTCACCTGGTTCTACGCCATAGCCCGGAACGTGCTTCGGCGGCATTGGCGGAAGGAGCGACTCCGGAGGGGGGCGGCGTTTCTCATGGGAAGGCGCCGGATCGGCGCGCCCGCCGCCCATGAAGAGGAGGACCGCGCCCTGCGCCGGGAGCTGGAGAGGGTCCCGCAACCGTACCGGGAGGCGCTTCTGCTCCACTACTACGCGGACCGGAGCGTCCGGGAGATGGCGCGGGACTTGGGGGTCGCCGAGGGGACGATCAAGTCCCGGCTCGCGCGGGGGCGGGAGATCCTGAAGAGGAGAGTGGAACGTTGCTAGACCAAGAGATCGAGAAGCGGCTCGCCGGCGACGGGAAGCGGCTTCGAGAAGAGCGCTATCCGAGCTGCCGGACGGGCGGGTTCCGCGCGGCGCCGGGGAGGCGCGCTCGGTTCGGTAGGATCGCCGGGGCGCTCGCCGCGGCGGCGATCCTGGCGGCGGCGCTCGCCGACGAGTCCTTCCGCCGCTCCGGGGTCTCGCCGGTCCGCGCGGCGCTGGTCGCCCCACCGGAGAAGGAACCGATTCAGGCCGCCGGGGATCCTCTCTGCGCGGCGCTCGAGCCTTCCCTCGCGGGAGGGCGGGTCCGGGTCTTCTTCGACGAGAGGGACGTGACCGCCCTCGCCGAATGGAACGACCACTTCGTCATCCTCGATCCTCCCGGACCGGTCCGGCCCGGGTCGCATTTTTTCCGGCTCGAACTGACCGACCGGCGCGGCCGGATCGTGGGGGAACCGTCATGGCTGATCGTCACGCTCTGACCCGAACGCTCCGGCTGCTCGCGCCGGCGGCGGCGTTTATCGCCCTTCTGGCGGCGGCCCCGGCGGCGCGGACGGAGACGGCGCTGCGCGTTTCTCCGGACCGTGCGGTCCTCCTCGCCGGGGATGGGGCGCGTTTCCGCGCCGAGTTGCCGGCGGATTGGGAGGGCGCGAATCCTCTGTTTACATGGGAAGTGATACCCCGCCGGCTCGGCGTCGTCGGCCCGGACGGCTCCTTCGTCGCCGGCGGCGAGCCGGGAAGGGGGATCCTGCGCGTCGAGGTCCGCTCCGGCGCGCGGCGGGCGGTCGGCCACGCGCTGATCCGTATCGTCGAGGGGGGGATGCGGTCGCTCACGGTTCGCGTGGAACCGTCCGAGGCGGCAACGACGCCGGGGGGAGAGATCGCCTTCCGCGCCCGCGCATTCGATCCCTCCACGGGAACGGAGGCTACGGGAACGACGGAGTGGAGAATCGTGCCGTCCGGTGCCGGCGACATCGACGGCGAGGGCGTCTTTCGCGCGGGCGGGAAAGCGGGGCACGCGAGGATCGCGGCGATCGTCGTCGCCGGAGAGATGCGCGGAGTCGGCTACGCCCGGGTGCGAATCGGCGGGATGGAAGCGCCGGAACCGGCGGTGATCCGCGTCGCGCCGGCGGAAGCGGAGACGGCGCCGGGCGGCGAGATCCTCTTTCGCGCCGAGATAAACCCACCCGGCGCGGCGGGCGCCGTGCAGTGGATGGCCGTCCCGGAGAGAATCGGCGCGATCGCGGACGGTCTCTTCCGCGCCGGTCCCTTTCCGGGTGAAGGGCGGATCATCGCTTCCCTCCTGACCGACGACGGTTTCGCCCGGGACGAGGCGCGGGTGCGGGTCTCCGGCGCGGGACTCCCGACGGTGGCGGTGCGTCCCGAGAACGCAACGGTTCGCATCGGCGGAGAGGTCCGGTTCCGTCTCGTCTCGATCGGCGCCCCCGGCTCGGCCGTTCCGGAACCGGTCGACTGGACCGTAGACCCGCCCGAGGCGGGCCGGATCACCCCGGATGGTCTC
Organism: Candidatus Eisenbacteria bacterium; assembly: GCA_016930695.1. Classification (NCBI taxonomy): domain Bacteria; phylum Candidatus Eiseniibacteriota; species Candidatus Eiseniibacteriota bacterium. The sequence continues at coordinate 23,471 of JAFGGD010000013.1, read as the reverse complement.
TTCCTCGCGGCGGATCGAGAAGACCACTCCGTCCTGGAGGCGCGCGTGACCGGTCGCTTCATGGATCTCGGAACGGGCGCCGCGGCCGAGGCTTCGGCGCGGGTGCGCATACTAGGCGATCCTTCCGGGGAAGCGCTCCGGGTGCGCCCGGCGGTGGTGACCGTCGACGCGGGAGAGCAGGTCCGCTTCACGGTGGAGAACGGGCCGTCCGACGAGCTTCTCCGTTGGGACCTGGACCCGCCGAATCTGGGCACCATCACGCCCGACGGTCTCTTCACGGCGAACCGCGTCTTCGCCGATTTGGCGGGGCGCGAGTCGAACCGCCGCGAGGGGAGCGTGCTGGTGCGAACGGAGGGGGCGGGGCGGGCGCGTATGGGAAGGGCGCGTGTTCTGGTCGGCGGTGAAGAAAGCACGGCGCGGCTGTTTATCGATCCACCCTCCTGGACCGGCGCGGTCACCATCGAGGCCGCCCTCTCCGGCAAGGGGATCCCCTTCCGCGCACGGATCGCCACGTCCGCGGCGGAAGCGCCGGCCGTGGTCCAGTGGCGGCTCGAACCCTCCGGCCGGGTCCGCGCCGAACCGCCGGTGGGCGACCGGACTTCCGTCGTCTGGGCGGGGAACGACGCGTCGGCGAACGCCGCCCTCCTCTACCAGGGGAACCTGGTCGCCGAGCTGGTGCAGCCGAACGGCCGGCGGATCGGCGCGGTCGCCCCGATCCGGATCGCCTGGGAGAACCTGCGGCTCAACGTCAAGGCGACGCCCGCCAACCTCGATCTCCCGGTGGGATCGGAGGCGCGGATCGTCGTCGAAGCATCCACGAGCGGAGGAGAGCCGGTCGATCTCGGCCGTCTCGAGGTTACGGGCAAGGTCCATCCCTCTCATCTGGGGGAGTATCAGGCCGGGACGGGCGTTTTCCTCGCGGAACGGGAAGGGGTGGGCACGATCGTTATTCGAGCCGGCGTTCCCGGATGGCCGATCACCGGATCGGTGGTCGTGCCCGTGCGGGTGCGCGGCGACGAACCGGGCGGTCCCGGTCCGGGCTCGGGCGGCTGATCGCCCGGCCTGCGCTTCTCGCCGGGCCTCCGCCGGCCTCCCGTGTCCGAGGGCGCGAATTCCACGACCCCGGCCTATTTCGTGGTGGCATCGTTTTCCGGCGGGTAGTTTTCGACAAGATACCGATGAATCCCGTCGGCGATTCTCGTGTGAGCCGCTTCGTTGGGATGCAGGTCGAACCGTGATATGGCGTATTCTCCATCCCGATCATCGAGGAAAAAGTCCACGCCGTTGACGAAGTTCACTCCGAGTCCATGAAAGTAATCGGCGATCACCCGGTCCTGCTCGTCGTAGATGCCATAATTCTTCAACATATAGAAGATAGGGTGAATTGAAGACCAGAACGAAGATCCCCTCTTCCTCGCACTTGCGGACCATCGCCTCCAACTGCCGCTGCGACTCTTTCCAAGGACCGAAGTCCGGCGCGTGAGAGCGTTTGATCAGGTGGTAGTGCTGAGTCCCCGGCACGAGAACACCCCGAAGCTTCAGCTCGGTGTTGATCGTTTTGAGAGCCCAGCGCATCGTCTTCAGGTGCCGGAAGAAAAACCCCTGCGTGTCCTTCACGATCCGGTTCAGGCGATCCACGGCGCGCGATCCGTCCTCGGACCGGACCTTTTCCCGCCCGCCGCCGACTCCTCCCGGATCCTCCTCCCCTCCCTCGTACACATCGTTTCGGCTGTACACCCACAGGAGGATCTGGGGCCGGAAACGCTCCACATAACTCTCGAAATTTCGGAAGTTAACTGCTGTGTTCGCGCCGGGACTGCTGAGGTCGAGAACGTACACGCCGTCCTTTCCGCGGCAATTCTCCGCACGGAGCTTTTCCCTCAGCTGGTTCGAAAAGATATAGTCCTCGTTCGCCTTCCCCCCGAAAAGAAACGAATCGCCCACCATCATCACGCGGAGCGCCGCCGAATCGGGATCGAAGGTTCCTTCATCGAGATCCGTCCGCAAGGCGCTCACCCGCGGCTCGCTCTCGAGGAACTCGAACCGCGCGCCCTGAAAGAAAAGCGTCGCTTCGTCAAAGCGGAAAAACGCCTCGCCCATCAGGATCACGATCGCCAACTGAAGGAACAGGATTCTTTTTTTCATTCCGCGCTTCGTTAAAACTGGAAGTAAACGAACTCTTGATTATGAAACACTCCGAACACCATGATCGCCCAGAACTGAAACGACGTCACGAGAGTCCTGGCGATCGGGCCTTCTAAAAACGTCCACTCCCGGTTGATGTACCAGTCATAAAGATTCAAGAGAACGATCAACCCGAAAAGGAAGTACATATCCCGGGTGACGTCGTAAGGCGCCGGCAGGGAACCGAGCGAGGGGATCCGAAAGAGATCGGTCGCGATGCGCGGAAAAATCCGGAACGCATCGCTCACGCTCGGCGACCGGAAGAAGACCAGGCCGGTCAGGAAGAGGATAAAGATATAAACGGTTCGGAGCGGGTTCAGCAGGATATTCACCCGATCGAGGTGGAAGGTCTCGATGAGCCGCCTGCGCGGCTTGCTCGTCAGGCGCGCGATGACGAGATAAACGCCGTTCAGCGCCCCCCATCCCACGAACGTCCAGTTCGCTCCGTGCCAGAGCCCGCTGATCAGAAAAGTCACGAAAAGATTACGGTATTGAAAAAAGGTCCGTACACGGCTCCCCCCCATGGGGATGTAGATGTAATCGCGGAACCACGTCGTGAGGGTCACGTGCCGGCGCTCCCACAACTCACGGATGGAGCGGGCGAAGAAGGGCTGGCGGAAGTTGATGGTGAGTTCATATCCCATCACCCGGGCGGCGCCGATCGCGATATCCGAATAACCGGAGAAATCACAGTAAACCTGGAATGCGAAAAAGAAGGTGGCGAGGAAGAGCGCCGCGCCGTTGTAGGCGCAATCCGGATTGAACCCGATCCCAATCCCACCCTTTCTCCTCGAAAAACCGGGGCAAAAGTCGGGTCGATCGCTCGATCGGTCCGGCGACGAGCTGGGGGAAGAAGGAGACGTAAACCGCGAAGATGCCCAAATGCCTCTCCGGCTGCCGCCTGCCCAGGTAGACATCGATGGTGTAACTCAAGGTCTGGAACGTATAGAACGAGATCCCCACCGGGAGCAATACCTTGAGGATGGGCGGCGTGTACGCGACATCGAACAAGCCGAGCAGTTCGCTTAGGGACCGCGCAAAGAAGCCGAAGTACTTGAACGCGAAGAGGAGCCCCAGATTGATCACGAGACTGAGAACGGGAAAGAGCCGTTTTCGCTGCCGAGTGTCCGCCTTCCCGATCTGGATTCCGGCGACATAGTCGATCAGCGTGGACGTAATGATCAGAAGAAGGTATTCCAGCTTCCAGCAGGCATAATAATGGTAGCTGGCGACCAGAAGGAGAAACTAACGGAACCGGGAAGGCATTGCGAAATAAAGCATTACCACCACGGGAAAGAAGATTAAAAAATGGAACGAGTTGAATAACATGGTGCTTGGCGATCGATTCTATAGCACGCCGTCGGGGGACGCAAGACTCGAAAGAATCGACCTCGGCTCCTCATCCGGATGGAGATCCGGGACCGGCCGCCCCGCGGACTCCCCTAGCGAACCCGCCGCATGATCGCCGCGAAATCGTCCGGCTCGACGAAACCGGTGACGGTCCATTCGTCCACTCTCTCACCGGACGAATCGATCCAGACGATCGTCGGCAGCCCCTTCACGTGGTATCGATCCAGGAGCGCCTCGATCACGGCGTCTTTCCTGGTGCAGTCGACGAGCACCATGGTGAAACGCCGGCTCTCCGCGATCACCGCCGGGTCCCTGTAGGTCACGTGCTCCAGCTCCTTGCAGGCGGCGCACCACTGGGCGGTGAAATCGATCATCACCGGGCGGCCCGCCTCGCGCGCCGCGGCGAGCCCCGCGTCGTGATCGCGGATCCAGGAAATCTCCGCGCCGTCCCCCGCCGGTCCCGCCGCGGTGCCGATCGGCAGGAGGGGGAGCACCGCCGCGCCGAGGAAGAACGCCACTCCGGCGGCGCCGATAAGAAGCACCACAGCCCGCACGACTCGGCGCCGGGCGCCCGCCCCCTCCGGCATTGTCTCGAAGAGACCGAAGAAGGACGCGGCGATCGTCAGCAGCGCCCCCATGGCGAGATGCACCAGCCGATCCGGCAGGAGGGGCGCCGCGAAATAGAGCGCCACGCCGAGGAGAAGGAAACCGAAGACGCGCTTCACGCCGTCCATCCAGCCTCCCGCGCCGGGTAGCGTGGCCAGAAGGCCCGAAAACGTGCCGATGACGAGGAAGAGGACGCCGATCCCCATGGCGAGGGTGAAGAGGAGCGTGAAGCCGAGGAACGCGTTGCCGGTCTGGGCGATGTAGACGAGGAGGCCCACCAACACCGGTCCGACGCAGGGAGAGGCGACCAGGCCGGCCACGATCCCCATCAGGAAGATGCCGATCCACCCGCCGCCGCCGCCGACCCGGTTCAGCCGGGCGGCGAAACCCGAGGGGACCTGCAGCTCGTAGAGCCCGAACATGCCGAGCGCCAAGGCGACGAAGATCGCGACGATCGCGCCGATGAAGATCGGGCTCTGCATGAACGACCCGATCATCATGCCGCCGCTCGCGGCGAGCAGCCCGAGGACGCTGTAGGTCAGCGCCATGCCGAGCACGTAGATCAGCGAGAGGAGGAAGCCCTTGGCCGGGTTCTTCTCGCCCCGGGCGCCGATCACGCTGAGCGTGATCGGGATCATCGGGAACACGCAAGGTGTGAAGGAAAGGAGAATCCCCGAAACAAAGACGAAGAGGTAGGCCCAGAAGAGCCCGCGGGAGGCGATTCGATCGGCCAAGTTGAGGCCGCCGGCCGCTCCGCGAGGGGCCTCTTCGGCGGCGCCCTTCTCCGGCGAGCCGATGGCGACCGTAGCCGACGCGCCGGAAGAGGCCGCCGCGCCTTCGCGCCAAGCGAGGGTGAAGGGAATCCGCTCGGGGAAAAAACAAGCCTCGCTCGTGCAACCGCGATACCCGATCACCACGCTCACGCTCTCCGGAAAAGCCTCCCCCTCTCGAAGGGAGAGGGGCGCCCGCACCGAGAAGGATCGGTTGTAGATCTCGACCTCCTCCTCCAGGAAAGCGTCGTACTTCACCTTGCCCGCGGGGTAGGCCGTCTCACCGAGAAGGAAGGGCTCCCCGTCCTCCAACTCCACGGACACCTCGTCCCGGTAGAGATAGTGGCCGGCGGGGACGGCGACCCGGAAGATCACCTCGCCGCGGTTCGCGTCGCCGGCGGGCCGGACCGCCTCGGCGGTCGTCGAAAAGGGACTCTCCTGAGCGAGAACGCCCGACGCCGGAATCAGGAGGGCGATCGCCGTCCCCAACACGATCGCCGCGGCGTGCCGTACCGTATCTCTCCACATCGCTCGATGCTCCTCGTGAGGCTTTCTTCAGAAAGTTGCGCCGCGCCGGAGCGGCGTCGCTCCGAGTCTAATCGCTCTCCCCGATCCCGCCGGTCCGCTCCCGGATGCGGCGGAACCGATCCGAGTCGCGGGTGAGCCTCTCCCTCCCGGGGATCGAGGCGATGTACGCGCGGGTGTAGTCGATCCGCTCCTCCGTCGGAGGATGGGTGGAGAAGAAGCGCTCCACAGATGACATCTCCCGGCCCTGCATCTCCCGGATCTTCTCGAAGAAACGGACCATGCCGTCCGGCTCGATTCCGGACCGAACCAGCTCGTCCACGCCGAGATGGTCCGCCTCGTTCTCCGCGTCCCGGGAATATTTCATCAGCGCGCCCGTGACCAGGATGTTCGCCGCCGTCGACTGGATCATCCCCGGATCCTCACCGAGGGCGGCGGTGGCGATCGCGGCGAGACCGTACTGCCGGGTCAGCTGCTTGGCGCCGTGCTTGGCCACCACGTGGCCGATCTCGTGCGCGATCACCGCCGCCAGCTCCGCCTCGTCGTCCGCCGCGGCGATCAACCCTCTGTTGATATAAACAAAACCGCCGGGCAGGGCGAAGGCGTTCACCTCGTCGCTGTCGACGACCCGGAAACGGTAGGCGATCTCCGTCCTCGCCGAGTGGGCGGCCAACAATTGACCGAGGCTGTCGGCGTAGGCGGTCACCACCGGATCATCGAGTATCTTCAGCTCCGTTTCGATCTGCTGGGCGAACTGCGCCCCCATCCGAACCTCGTCCTCGGTGGGGATCAGGTTGATCTGGGAGACGGCGGCGCAGCCGAGAAGCAGAAGCAGGGGCAGGACCACCGCTCCCATTCGTCTACGAAGGGTCGATTCGGTCATCGCGCACCTCTCATGGAAAACGTGCCCCCGGAGCCGCGCGGGGGGCGCGGCGATTCACGGCGGCCGGAAGCGAGGGGGAGCCCGCCGCCGACCCTATCGGGCACATGATACCATCGCGCACCGCCCCTTCCGAAAGGTTTCCTCGGCGGGTGGAACAAGGCAACGCCCGGACGCGCCCGCCCGGGCGTTTTCTTCTTCCATGGGGAGGGGAGGTCGATTCCCCCCTAAAGCGGTTCCAGACGGGCGGTGAAATGCCGGAGCTGGGGCGCCTCGTGGACGAGCCGGAGCCCGCGGATCGAGTCCCGCCGCCGGTAGATCGCGCCGATCATCTCCGCCACATACTGCATGTGCGCCGTGGTGTAGACCCGCCGCGGCACGGCGAGGCGAACCATCTCCAGCTCGGGCCAGATCGGATTGCCCGTCTCCGGGTCCTTGTGGCCGAACATCAAGCCGCCGATCTCCACACCCCGGATTCCCCCCTCGGTGTAGAGCTCGCAGGTGAGCGCCTGGGCGGGGAACTTCTCCGGCGGGATATGGGGAAGGAATGCCTTGGCGTCGAGGAAGACGGCGTGCCCCCCCACCGGCTTCAGGATCGGCACGCCCTCGGCCTCCAGCATTTCACCGAGCTGGCGGACCTGGTTGATCCGGAACTCGAGGTACGTCTCGACCATCACCTCTTCGAGACCCCGGGCGATCGCCTCCAGGTCGCGCCCCGCCATGCCCCCGTAGGTGGGGAAACCCTCGATCAGGATCAACATGTTGGTGATCTTCTCGGCCAGTTCCCCGTCGTTGGTGCAGAGGAAACCGCCGATGTTCACCAGGCCGTCCTTCTTGGCGCTCATGGTGCAACCGTCGCCGTAGGAGAAGATCTTCCGCGCGATCTCCCGGAGATCCGCGTCCGCGTAACCGGGCTCCCGTTTCTTGATGAAATAACAGTTTTCGGCAAAACGACAGGCGTCGAAGTAGAGCGGAATCCCGTAGCGGTTCAACAGCTCTCGGGTGGCGGCGATGTTTTCCAGCGAGACCGGCTGGCCGCCCCCGGAGTTGTTGGTGATGGTGAGCATGCAGATCGGGACACGCTCCACTCCCACTTTTTGGATGAGGCGCTCCAGCTTGCCGAGGTCCATGTTCCCCTTGAAGGGATGCTCGACGCGCGGATCCAGCCCCTCGTCGATCACGCAGTTGGCGGCGATCCCCCGGTTGTGTTCCACGTTCGCCTGGGTGGTGTCGAAGTGGATGTTGTTCGGGACCGTGTCTCCCGGCTTCACCACCGTGCTGAAGAGCAGGTTCTCCGCCACCCGTCCCTGGTGAGCGGGGATGACGTTCCGAAAACCGTAGAGATCCCGGATCGTTTTTTCGAAATGAAAGTAGTTCCGGCTCCCGGCGTAGGACTCGTCGCCGAGCATGAGGCCGGCCCACTGGTAATCGCTCATCGCCGACGTTCCGGAGTCGGTGAGCAGATCGATGGTCACTTTCTCGGCGGGCACGTTGAACACGTTGTATCCCGCCTTCCGCATGATCGCCGTCCGTTCCTCCCGGCTGGTGACGGCGATCGGTTCGACCACCTTGATCTTGTATGGTTCCATCGGGTAGTCCATCTAAGCTTCCTTCCCTTCATAATCCCGAATGACGTCCACCACCGCCTCCGCCGTCGCCGACTCGCGGAGCCGTTGCCGGATCGAACGGTCCCCGAGGAGTCCGGAAAGGCGGGAGAGCACGCCGAGCCGGAATTCCGGCTGTCGGCCGGAGCAGATCAGGAGAAAGAGAATGTGAACCGGCTCGGAATCGAGGGCGTCGAAGGGAACTCCCGCCGGGGAGACGGCCAGCACCGCGGCGGGCTCGATGTCCGCGTCCAGCTCGGCGTGGGGAATCGCCACCCCCCTCCCGATACCGGTGGAGATCTCCCGTTCCCGCGCCCAGACGCCCTTCCGCACCGCTTCCTCCAGGTCCTCCCGCCCGATCAGGCGAATCAGGAAACGGATAAGCTCGTCCAGCACCTCCTCCTTGGATTCCGCTTCGAGCGGAAGGAGGACGTGATCCGGACCGATGAGTTCGGAAAGAAGCGGTGTCATCGTCGCTCACGACCGGGTTTGTGATTCTCGCGGGCGAATGGTAGCAAAGCGCCCTCGGGCTGTCAAAGAGAGAGGCGCCCCTGGAGGGGACCGGGCGCAGGGAGTATACTGGCCGGCATGAGCGAATTCGCCGGGCATCTGCGCGCGCGCCTCCGGGGGGAGGTCCGAACCGACCGGCTCGGCCGCGGTCTCTACGCCACCGACGCGAGCGTCTACCGGATCACGCCGGTCGCCGTTGCGATCCCCCTGGACGAGGAGGACGTGGTCGCCGCGGTGCGGACCGCCGCCGAGGAGGGGATCCCGGTGATTCCCCGTGGGGCGGGCACGAGCCTCGGCGGACAGGTCACCGGCGAGGCGCTCGTGCTGGACCTCTCGAAGCACCTGAACCGGCTCGTCGAGACGGACCCGGAGGGACACTGGGCGCGCGTGCAGCCCGGTCTCGTCCGGGACGAGCTGACCGTTCTCCTCGCGGCGAGACGGCTCCATTTCGCGCCCGACCCCGCCACCTCCAACCGGGCTTCCATCGGCGGCATGATCGGCAACAACTCCTCCGGCATGCGGAGCCTCGTCTTCGGGAAAACGGTGGACCACGTCCTCGAGGCGCGGGTCCTCCTGGCGGACGGAGAGATCGTGACGCTCCGGAAGCTCGCGCCCGAGGAGGCGGCCCGCGCCGCGGTCGCCGGCGGCCGGGAAGGGGAACTCGTCGGCGGACTCCGGCGGATCGTGCGGGAGAACGGCGACGCGATCCGCGCCCGCTTCCCCAAGGTCATGCGACGCGTCGCCGGGTACTGCCTGGACGAGTTGCTCGATCCGACGGATTGGAATCCGGCGAAACTGATGGCCGGAAGCGAGGGGACGCTCGGAGTTCTTTTAGACGCGAAGATCCGGCTGGAGCCTCTTCCGCGGCACACCGCCCTCGCCGTCGCCCACTACGGCTCCCTCGACGCCGCGCTCCGGGCCGTGCCGGCCGTCCTCCGACACCATCCCTCGGCGGTGGAGGTGCTGGACGGAACGGTGATCGATCGCGCCCGCACCAGCCCGAGCACGGCCTCTCTCTGCGACTTCCTCGAAGGAACCCCCCGGGCGATTCTGATCGTGGAGTTCCTGGACGAAAACGGGGAATCCGCCTGCAGGCGGGCCCGTGACTTCGCCGCGGAGACGCTCCGCGCCGGCCCCGCCGAAGCATGCCCGGTTCGGGAGACCCGCGAGGAGCAGGCGCGGGTGTGGGAGGTGCGCCGCGCCGGCCTCGGCCTGGTCACGTCGATCCGCGGAAACAGGAAACCGATCCCCTTCATCGAGGACGCCTGCGTTCCCGTGGAGCATCTCGCCGAGTACATCGAGAGGATCGACCGGGTTTGCCGCGAGAGAGGAACGCGGTCCGTCCTTTACGGACACGCCAGCGTGGGCGTTCTCCACGTGCGCCCTCTCCTCGACCTCCACCGGCCGGAGGACGTGGAGACGATGAAAACGATCTCCCGGGCCGCCTTCGACCTGATCCGCGGGTACGGCGGTTCGTGGAGCGGTGAGCACGGCGACGGGCTCGTGCGGAGCGCCTATCTGGAGGAATTCTTCGGACCCGAAGTGTACGGCGCTTTCCGGGAGGTGAAGCGCCTTTTCGATCCGGAGAACCGGATGAACCCCGGGAAGATCGTGGATGCGCCTCCGATGGATCGGAACCTCCGCGCCGGCGGGCGGCCGCGGCCGGAAGCCCCGGTCACGGTCTACCATTACCGGAGCGCCGGCGGTTTCCTGGAAGCGGTGGAGCTGTGCGTCGGCGTCGGCGCCTGCCGCAAGACCGGCGTGGGGACGATGTGCCCGAGCTACATCGCCACCCGGGATGAAGACCACTCCACCCGGGGGCGGGCCAACGCGCTGCAGCTCGCCCTCGCCGGCGAACTCGGGCCGGAAGCCCTCGACGGAGACGATCTGGAGGGCGTGCTCGATCTCTGCCTCTCCTGCAAGTCCTGCAAGACCGAGTGCCCCAGCGGCGTGGACATGGCGAAGCTGAAGGGAGAGTTCCTGCAACGTTACCGGGACCGGCACGGAACGGCGCTCCGGGACCGGATCGTCGCCTTCTCGCCGCGCGCGGCGGCGCTCGCCTCCGGCCCGCTCGCCCCGATCGTGAACGCCGCGCAGAGAAATCCCCTTTTCCGTCTCCTTCTGGAACGGTTCGCCGGCCTGGACCGCCGCCGCGTCGCCCCCGCCTACGCGCGCCGCCCCTTCCCGGAGTGGTTTCGGCGGCGGCGCGGGCGATCCGGCGGCCGCGTGGTCGCCCTCTTCGACGACACCTACATGAATTATCACGAACCGAGGGTCGGCGTCGCCGCGGTGGAGTTGCTCGAATCATGCGGGTATGAAGTGGTTCTCGCCCGCGCGGGCTGTTGCCAGCGCCCCCGCATCTCCCACGGCTTCCTCCGGGACGCCAAACGAGAGGGGGAACGCACGCTCCGCAATCTGGATCGTCTCGTCCGGGACGGGATCCCCGTCGTGGTCTGCGAACCGGGCTGCGCCTCGGCGCTCCTGGACGATCTCCCCGACCTGATGGACGACGCGGCCCTCGCGGAACGGATCGTCGCCGGCGTCCACCCCATCGACGTCTTCCTGGACAATGAGGTTCGGGAGGGACGAATCGAAGGCGCCTGGACCGCTAGGGCGGAGAAGATCTGGATCCACGGCCACTGCCACCAGAAGGCGCTCTTCGGCACCGAGTCGATGAAAAGGATCCTGGCCCTCGCGCCCGGCGCCCGGACGCGGGAGATCGACTCGGGCTGCTGCGGGATGGCCGGATCCTTCGGCTATGAAAAGGAACACTACGAGCTGTCCATGCGCGTGGGCGAGGACCGGCTCTTCCCGGCGCTCCGCGGACTGCCCGAGGACGCCGTCATCGTCGCCTGCGGGTTCAGCTGCCGCCATCAGATCGCCGACGCTTCCGGCCGCCGCGCCGTTCACTGGGTGGAGACGGTGCGCGGTCCCGCCCTCTAGTCGCCCGCCTCCCCCCGCAGGTCCTCCAAGCGGCGGCGCGCCTCCCCGTCCTCCGGGTGCGCGGCGATCACCTCCCGAAGCACCCGCGCCGCCCCCTCGCCGTCGCCGATCTGTCGAAGCGCGAGGGCGAGGTTCATCCGGGAACGCCGGTCCGCCGGGTCGAGGCGGGCGGCGTTCCGGTACGCCTTCGCGGCGGCCGCCGGGTCTCCGCCGCGATGGAGAAGCAGGCCCAACTCGAACCACCCCTCCTTCCGGTCCGGCGCGACACGCGTCAGCCGCTCCAGGAGAGGCCGGGCCTCCTCCTCCCTCCCGGTGGAGGCGAGAAACTTCCCCAGGTTGAGGAGGGCGGCCGGCTCCCCCGGCGCCAAATCGAGCCCGCGCCGGAGAAGGGGTTCCGCCTCCTCGGCCCTCCCCTCCTCGGCGAGAAGGCCGCCGAGCCCCATCACCGCGCCGGGGAAATAGGGATCGGCGCGGATGGCGCTTCGGTAGAGGCGTTCCGCCTCCCGCCGCTCCCCTTGGGAAGCGAGGTGCTCCGCGAGGCCGACCGGCACCCGCGGGTTCGACGGATCGAGCCGCATCGCCTCCTCGAGCTCGCGAATCCCCTCCTCCTCCCGACCCATGCCGAGAAGCACCACGCCGAGGTGATAGTGGGCGCCGGGGAAATCGGGGATTCTCTCGATCGCCTCCCGGTAGGCGGCGACGGCTTTCTCCGGCTCATCTCTTCGTGCATGAACATTCCCGCGATGAAAGGCGTCTTGGCCGACGGCGGAACGCTTCGCGTGAAAAGGATCGACGGAGATTCCGGCCTGCAGGGCGAAGAAGAAGAGGAGCGGCGCGGCGGCGGCGCGGAAACGGCGTTCCCGGATCGGCGCGGACAGCACCAGGAGTCCCCGCGCGGCGAGGGGGAAAAGCGCCGGGAGAAGGGGGACCCGGAATCGGGCGCAGACGAAAAACAGAGCCACCGACGCGCCGTAGAAGAGAAGGTACGATTCGAGCAGGTACCGCCCCGGGCCGGAGCGCCGCCGAAAAAACATCCCCGTCAGCGCGAGGGGGAGTAGGACGCCGAAGGAGAGGAGAGGCAGCCGGAGGACCGGATCGCTTTGACGGAAAAGGGTGAGGTCGCGGTTGTTCCCCACTTCATACGAGGAGAGAAGGAAGTACGCCTTGCGCGCGAACCGCCCGGCGAAACGGACCGGATCGCCGCCGATCTCCCGGAGCGCCTCGCCGAGCCAGTACCGGGACGTCTCGTTCGGCGAGGGTCGGTGTCCGATCCTGACGGCGGTCACTCTCTCCACGTCCTCGTTCACCCAGGAGGGGAGTCCGGGAAACGCGGCGTGCATACCGTCCGCCTCCCTATTGTTTCCGATATAAAAGTTCAATCCCCCTTGGGAGGAAAGGAGGATCCATTCGCCGGAGACGATCCGGTTCCTCACGGTGATCGGCGCGATCAGGAGGAGAGCGCCCGCGATCAGGAATAGCCCCCTTCTCCTCTCGACTCGGCCGAGCAGGAAGGCCGCCGCCGGAAGGAAAAGGAGCACGTTCGGACGGGCGGCGGCGAAGAGGCCGAGGAGGGCGCCGGCGAGAAGACTCGTCCGGGCGCGGGAGGAGCGCTCCGCGCGCAGAAGGGCGAGAAGAAGAACCGTCGCGAGAAGGGGGAGAATCGACGCGATCAGCAGTTCCCCCTCGAAGTGGATCACGATCCAGTCGGCCGCGGCGAGGACCCCCGTGATCAGACCTGCGGTCCGCCCGAAGATCCGCCCGCCGAGACGGATCGACAGCAGCACGGCGATGCAGCCGAGGAAAAGCTGAAGGGCGCGCGCGGCCGCCGGATCGGCTCCGAGGACGCGATAGACGCCGGCGAGAAAGAGAGGATAGAGGGGAGCGCGGAAGACCGCTTCCGCCCCTTCCCACCGCCCGTCCAGGATCGACAGAGCCTGCTGATGGAACCAGCGCGCGTCCAGCATGGGGGTGCGGAATTCGGGGTGGTCCGCCAAGGAAAAAAAATAGGCGCCGCGAAGAACGAGTGCGAGCAGAAGAACCGATCCGATAGCGGCCGCGGCGGCTTTGTTTCGCATGCCTCCCCCCTTCGCCGCCGATTGTAAGGACCGCGGCGGCGGTTGCCAAGAGCGCCCGTCCACCCTATTCTCGTTGGGCGACAAAAAACCGCTCCGAAGGAGGCGTTTTGGTTCCCGGAATCCGATACGGCCGAGGATGGATCGATGTTCCTCTACCCGCGCGGGCCGAGGTGCGCGTGGTGACCCCCGCCGAGCCGGAACCCCTCCCGGATCCGGGCGGCGCGGTCCTCCTCGCCCTGGAAAAACCGATCGATTCACCGCCCCTGGCGCGCGTCGCCGAAGGGAAAGGGTCCGCGGTGGTCGTGGTCCCCGACGCCACCCGCCCCCTCCCGCTCCCGATCGTCCTCCCGCCGATTCTGGACACTCTCGCCGCGGCGATCCCGCAGGAGAGGATCACCATTCTCTTCGCCACCGGCATGCACCGCCCCGTCGGCGACGAAGAAGCGCGGCGGCTCCTCGGCGGAGAGGTCGCGGCGCGCTTCCGCTTCCTCTCCCACGACCCCGCGCGGGTGGAACGGATCGGCGTCGCTTCGCGCGGCACCCCGATGTGGATCGACCGCGTCTACCTGGAGCACTCCTTGCGCGTCTTGGTGGGACTCGTGGAACCGCACCTCCTGGCCGGTTTCTCGGGGGGACGGAAGATGGTCGCCCCCGGCGTCATCGGCCTGGACGCGATGCCGATCCTCCACGGGCCGGAGATGATCGGCCACCGCCGGGCCCGGACCGGCATCCTGGAGGGAAACCCGTTCCATGAGGAGGCGCTGGAGATCGCCCGCGCCGCCGGCGCGGACTTCACGGTGAACGTGATTCTGGGCGGCGGGCGCGTCCCGGCGGGAGTCTTCGCCGGCGAACTGGAGCACTCTCATCTGGAAGCATGCCGCGCCCTGATCCGTTCCGCGCGCCGCGCCGTACCCGGCGGCGCCGACCTGGCCGTCACGTGCGGCGGCGGCGCTCCGCTGGACGCCACGTTTTATCAAAGCGTCAAGGGAATCGTCGGCGCGGAAGGGATCGTCCGTCCCGGCGGCGCGGTGCTTCTCGCCGCCTCCTGCGACGAGGGGTGGGGGAGCGCGCCCTTCGTCGAGCTTCTCGGCGAGACGCCGGACCTGGAAGCCTTTTTGCGTTGGGCCCGCCGCCCCGGCTCCTTCCGCAAGGACCAGTGGATGGTGCAACACCTCCGGGAGGCGATGGCGGAACGGAGAATCTTCCTCTTCTCGGAGGGCCTCGACCCGGAAAGGACGCGCTCCTTCGGGATCACGCCGGCGGCCGGCGTCGCCGAAGGCGTGGAGAGGGCGCTCGAAGGGATCGGGCGCCCCCGGGTGGTCGTCCTACCCGAGGGGCCCTACACTTGGGTCGTTCCGGAAGATTAACGAATCAATCCTTCGGCGCGGAACCGTCCCCTTCCCCCATCCTCTCCAGTTCGGCGAGAAGCGACCGGGCCTGCTCGCGTTTCGGATCGAGCCGGATCGCGCGGCGGAAAGCCTCCATCGCCGGCCCCCTCTTCCCGGCCCGGGCGCGCAGAATGCCGAGCTTCTCCCAGGACGAGGCGTCTCCGTCGTCCAACTCGACGCACCGCTCGAAGACCGCCTCCGTTTCATCGATCCGTCCCTGCTCACCGAGAAGATTGCCGAGCATCATCCAGCCGGGAAGGTGGTCCGGCTCGATCCGGAGCAAACGCCGGAGATCTCTCTCCGCTCCGGCCGAGTCGCCGGAGCGCACGCGCGCCACGGCCAGGTTCAACCAGGCGTCGGCGTAGGTCGAGTCCGACTCCAGCGCGCGCAGGAAGAAGGCGATCGCCCCCTCCATGTCCCCGCTCCCCCCGCGGCTCTTTCCCAGATTCACGTAGTCCACGGCGCGCGACTTCAGTTTCAAGGATCTTTGCAGGTAAACCTCCGCTTCTTCAGCGTAACCGGCCTGGTTCAGAAGGACGGCGAGCGCGGTGGGCGCACGGAGTTCCGGGTTCGCGTAGTGCGGATCCCGGGCGACCATGGCGAGGGTCATCCGCACCGCCCGATCCCGGCCCGTGTTGACGGCGATCCAGGGAACGGTGTGGAGGAGCATCGCGCCTACGAGAAGCGACGTGGCCCGCGTCGAAAGCGGCCTCCTTCCGGAGAGGCAGAACGCCGCGAGGAAGAGAAGGAGAGGGAAGAGGGAAAGCGCCATCAGATCCCAGTCCCGCGCGCCGAGAAGCGGATCGGTGAGGAGCGGAAAGAGGAGCCCTCCCCCGGAGGAAACGGCGAGGAAAAGAACGATCCTCCTTTCGGCTCCTCCCTTTCCGGCGGCGGACCGCCGCGGCAAGCGGAGAAAGGGGAACAGGAGCGCGCCGCCGAGAAGGAGGAGGAGCAGGTTACCGAGGAATGAGAGATGGTCCGGCGACAGGAAGGTCCAGGAGTGGCTCCCCTTCTCGAGGAGGGGGAGGAAGGGGGAACCGTCTGAATAAACGCCCGCCGCCCGGCGGAGGAGAAGCGCGCCCGCCGTCGCCGCCGCGGCGGCCGCCGCGCCGAGAAGGACTCGTACGTTCCGGCTGAGCCGCGGACCGGTCAGCAGAAGGACGAACCATGCCGGCGCGAAAACGGCGGCGGTATGGTGGAGCAGAACGGCCAGGACCAGCGCGGCGGTCGGCGCGGCGACTCCCGATCGGCCGCGCAGAAAACGAATCGACGCCCAAAGGAAGAGGAGCGCCGCCGCCTGCATGGGCGTGTAGTTCTCGACGTGGCCGAAGAAGAAGAAGATCCCGCCGGAGAGGAGGATCGACGCGGCGACGACGACGCGGGCGCGCCGCTCCTCGACCAATTCGGCCGCGATCCGCGGCGCGAGCAGAAGAACCGGCACGCCGAAGAGAGCGTTCACCAACGCCATCGCGGCGGCGGCGCCGACTGCGGGACGAACCGCCCGAAACAGCGCGAGAGCCCCCTCGTACAATTGAACCGTAAAAAATCCGGCGTGTCCGAAATCGTAGGCGTCCCCCCTGTCGATGATCCCGGAGAGAAGCCAGCCGTCGCCGAGGAATAGATTTCGGGAGCGGAAAAGAAGAAAGAGAAGAAAAGCGAAGACGGAGGCGGCGACGGTGGCGACGGCGCGCCCGCCGAGCTTTTCCGCGCCTCGCTCCAGCAGGCGGCCGGCCTTCTCTCCCGTAGCCGGCGCGAGGAACGCCGCGGCGACGGCGACCCAGGCCGCCGCGAACCAGGCGGGGAGAAAACCGAGGTGGTGCGCCCCCCAGATCCGATCCGGCCACAGATAGGAAGCCGCGACGTGGAGGAGAAGGAAAACGCACCACATCGCCGAGAAAAAACCGCCGGTGTCCCGCTCACCGCCGCGCGCCGTTTTTTTCGCGCGCTTAGCGCTCATCGACCATCTCCTCCGGACGACGCCGCGCCCCTCTCCGGGTCGTCCCTTTTCTCCAGGGCGTTCAGCACGTTCCGCGCCCTCTCGTTCGCCGGGTCGATCTCGAGCGCGCGCCCGAGAGCGCTCTTCGCCTCTTCGCGCCCGCCGAGCCCCGCGAGCACGATCCCGATGCGGGTCCATCCGTCGCCGTCCCGCGGATCGAGGCGGACCGCTTCCCGTAGCGCGTCAAGCCCATCCGGGACGCGTCCCTCGTCGACGAGGAGCGTGCCGAGAAGGCGGTATCCCTTCCCATAGTCCGGCGACGCCGCGATCAGCGCGCGGAGAGTCGACTCGGCGCGGGCCGGTTCATTCAGACGGACACGGACGGTAGCGAGGTTCACGTAAGCCTCGCGATAACCGGGATCGAGACGGATCGCCTCCTCCAGAGGACCGACGGCGCCGAGGAGATCCCCCCGCCGCGCCCGATTGGTTCCCAGGTTGAACAGGTTCTGCGGGTCCTCCTTCTTCTCCGCCGCCCGCTCGAAGAGCAAACCCGCCTCGCGGTCGTACCCGCGCCTCGCCAAGAGAACCCCGAACGATTTGGGCGCGCGCGCCGCCGGGTTGTCGTAATGCGGGTCTTCGGCGACCATGGCGAGGGTCATCCGCACCGCCCGGTCCCGATCGAGCTGCGCGGCGACCCAAGGAAAGGTGTGAAGGATCATCGCCCCGACGAGGAGGGCCGCCGCGTCCTTCCTCGGCTCGACGCGCCCGAAGAAAAGCGGACGCGCGAGAAAGAGAAGGAAGGGAAAGAGCGGGAGCGCCATCAGATCCCAGTCGCGGCTGCCCAGTTTGGGATCGAAAAAGAGAAACGCCGCGAGACCGAACGCCGCCGCGACGGCGAGAAAAAGGGCCGCCGCCCGGTCGCCGCCGCCATCCGTCCGATCGCCCTCCTCACCGTCGTTCCCCTCGACCGCCTGATCGTCCGGGACGCCGGAGCGCGCCTCCGCGCCCCACCGGAGCAGGGGGAGAAGGAGCGCGCCTCCGAGTATGAGGAAAAGCAGGTTCGCCGCGTCGACGGCGTGGGCCACGGAGAAGAACCCGTAGCTTTGGTCTCCCGCGCCGCCGAGCGGGAGGAACGCCTCCCACCCGCGATAGGCTCTCTCCGTGAAGTGCAGCAGCGCCCATCCCCCCGCGGCGGCGGCCGCCGCGGCGACGGCGAGGAGCGGGCGCGCGCGCCGTCCCGGCGCCTTCCCGCGAAGAGCGAGTACGATCCAGGTCGGTGCGAAGACGACGGCGGAGACATGAAACACCGCGGCGAGACCGAGCGCCGCCGTGGGGAGAATGAGTCCTCCCCTCCCCCGGAGCCGACGGACGCCGAGCCACAGATAAAGGAGGAGCGCCGCCTGCATCGGCGGGTAGTACTCCACATAACCGAAGAAGAGAAGCGATCCGCCGGAGAGGAGGAGCGTCGCGAAGAGCAGGCGCCGCGCGCGGGGGGTGCGGCCCAACTCGGCGGCGAGCGCCCGGGCGATCCAAACCGCCGCGCCGCCCGCGAGACAAGCGGTGACGCGGAAGGGAGCGGCGCCGCCCGCGCCGGGCCGGACCACGCGGAGGGCGGCGAGAACGCCCCGATGAATGGCGAGAGAGAGGTAGCCCGCGCTCCCCAGGCCGGTCTCCTCCGGGTTCCGGACCACCGACGTCAGGAGCCAGCCGTCGCCCAGGAAGAGATTTTGCGTTCGGAAGAGATAGAGGAAGAGAACGGTCGCCGTGAAGAGAAGGAACGAACCCGGGCGGCCGAGTCGGCCGGCACGGTCCAAGAGGGCGTCCGCTGCATCCGCCGCGCGCCGTCGGAGCGGGGGCGCGAGAACGATCGCGAGGACGGCGGCCCAAACCGCGATCCAGGGGGGAGGGAGAAATCGCAGATGGTGCGCGCTCCAGACGCGCTCCGGAAAAAAGAGAGACGCGGCGACATGGAAGAGCACGAACACGACCACCGCCCCGGCCAACGGCGCGCCGGGAAATCCCGAACGGCCCCGCTCGTTTTGGTTGTTCTCCCTGTCGGGCAAGTTTCCGGATCCTCCCGCCGTCGATTGTACGGGGCGGGCGGAAGGCGGGTCAAACAGCGAAGAAGAAACGGTCCTCCTCCGGCGGATCGAGAACGCCGAGAAGGGGTTCCTCGGCGGCGAGGGATTCGATGCGCGACACGTTCACCGTGCGGACGCCGTACTGCTCCTCGATACGCCCCTCCAGACGGAAGGGACCGGCGCCGCGCAGGGCCGGCCGGCTTCGGCGAAAGAGGGCGGGGAAGAGGGTGCATTCGACCAGATCGAACTCGTCCTCGAGAGTGAGGAAAAGCATCTCCGCGCCCCGAGCCGTCCGCACCCGGCGGGACGCGGCGGCGAGACCGACGAGCCGGACCGTCCCTCCCCGGCGTTCGCGGAGCGTACGGGTGTCGTCCCGACCGCCGTCGCCATTCTTCGCCCGGAGAAGGGCGATCGGATGGGCGGAGACGGCGAGGCCGAGGATCTCCATTTCGTGCCGCATCCGTTCCTCCAGGGTAAAATCGTCCAGGTCCGTATGGATCGATCGAGAAGGTTCTTCGTCGAACATTCCCTCCGGCGCGCCCCACCCCTTCCGGCGCTCCTCGTAGGTTCCGTAGAGTTCCCAGAGAAGGCGGGTCCTCGTTTCACCGGTCCAATCAAACGCGCCGACGAGGATCAGGTTCTCCGCCTCCCGGCGCGGCGGCCGGGTCCGGCGGAGGAAATCGGCGAGGGAGAGAAAGGGGCGCTCCCGGAGAATTCGCTCCCGCACCGGCTCGGAGAGGTTTCGCACGCGGCCCAGAC
The DNA here is from genome assembly GCA_016930695.1 of Candidatus Eisenbacteria bacterium. Classification (NCBI taxonomy): domain Bacteria; phylum Candidatus Eiseniibacteriota; species Candidatus Eiseniibacteriota bacterium. The sequence continues at coordinate 3,860 of JAFGGD010000013.1, read as the reverse complement.
CGATCCGGATCGCGCCCTCGTCGAGGGTGAATCCCTCCGCCGAGCGGTTCGCGCAGGGGAGCCGGATCGGGATGTCGCGCCGGCGCGCCTCCTCCAGGTGAACCCGGGAGGGATACATCCCCTGGTGGTTGTTCAGAAGCGCCACCGCGTGTTCCGCCGGCCGGTTCGCCTTCAGGTAGGCGGTCTGATAGGCGAGGACGCCGTAGCCGGCGGCGTGAGCCTTGCAGAAGGCGTAGGCGGAGAAACGGGCGATCATCCCCCACACCTCCTTGGCCGCCCTTGGATGGACGCCGCGCGCGACCGCCCGCGCCAGAAAAGGGCCGGCGAGCGCGCGCATCGATTCCTCGTCCCGGGCCGCGCCGATACGCCGTCGCAGCAAATCCCCTTCGGCGAGGGAGATTCCGGCGATCCGGCTCGCCACGGCCATCACGTCCTCCTGATAAAGAGGAACGCCGAGCGTCTCCGAGAGGAGATCCTTCAGCTCCGGATGGGGATAGTCGACCGGCTCCAGGCCGTGGGCGCGACGGATGAACTTTTCCTTCATGCCCGAAGAGGCGGGGCCGGGGCGGATGAGGGAATGGGCGGCGATGGTCTCCCCCATCGACGAGGACCCGATCATGCGAAGCAGGTTCCGCATTCCCGGCGACTCGATCTGGAAACAGCCGAGGGTCCGTCCCTCCCGGATCAACTCCGCCGTCGCCGGATCGTCGTGAGGAATCTCATCCAAGTCGATCGTCCCGCCTCCCCCCTCGCGAACCAGATCGAGCGTCTCCCGGATCGTGGAGATCGCCCGGTTGCCGAGCAGGTCGATCTTCACGAGCCCCGCCTTCTCCGCCGCCTCCATCTCGAATTGGGTGACCATGATCCCCTTGACCGCTTCCTCCAACGGGGCGTGGCGGTCCATCGGTCCGTCGGTCAGCACGATCCCGCCGGGGTGCACGCCCAGATGGCGCGGGAATCCGCGGATCCGTTCCGCGAGTAGAAGCGCGGTCCGATGGGGCTCGCGGTCCGCCGGGTAGTCCCGGAGCAGGCCGCCGGTCCGGAAGATCTCCGGGAGCGATCGGTCGTCGCGCCGCGGGATCCGGCGACTCACCCGATTCACGGTCTCGCTCGGCACGCCGAAGGCGCGCGCCGCGTCGCGGAAGGCGGACCGGGGGTGATAGTGATTGTGGGTGGAGATCATCGCCACGCGGTCCCGGCCGAACCGATCGTAGACGTAATCGATCACCTCGTCCCGCCCGCGCCAGCAGAAGTCCACGTCCAGATCGGGCCAGTCGTCGCCGCGCAGTTCGTTGAGGAAGCGTTCGAAATAGAGCCGGTAGCGGATCGGGTCCACGTTGGTGACGTCGAGGGCGTAGGCGACCAGCGAACCGGCGCCGGAGCCGCGCCCCACAGTCGGAATTCCCCGGGAACGGGCGAAGCGGACCAGATCCCCCACGACGAGGAAGTAGTCGGGGAAACCGAGCCGGTGGATCGCCTCCATCTCCGTCTGCAGGCGGCGGGTCACCTCCGGCGTGACCGACGAGCCGTAACGGCGGCGAAGCCCCTCTTGGGCGAGCCGGTGGAGGAGCGAATAGGCGGTCTCTCCCTCCGGCAGCGGATAGCGCGGGAAGATGGTTCCCCCCTCCAATAGATTTAGATCACAAGCTTCCGCGAGAACCCGGGTGTTGGCGAGCGCCTCCGGAAACTCCCGGAAGAGAGCGGACGCCTCGCCGGGATCATGCGGACGACCCGCCGGATCGGCCCGCTCCTCCGGCGGCGTGTCGGCGGCGAGAGCGCCGAGGCGGATCGCGGCGAGCATCCTCTGGAGCGGCGCGTCTGTCCCTTCGGCGAGCGTCGCCGCCCCTCCGGCGACGACCCCCGCGCCGAGGCGGCGCGCCGCCCGCCGGAGTTCCCGTACCTTCCGTGGTCCGGCCCAGAGGGGGATCTCCATCCAGAGAACGCCCGGGGAGAGCCCCGGGCGGAGCCGCTCCGCGTCCGCGGGGCGGGCGGCGAGGACGAAAAGCCCCTCCGCGTGCTCCGGGATCCGCTCAATCGGGTCGAAACGCTCCTCCGTCATCCGGAGCGTGATCAGACGGCATAGGTTGCCGTAACCGGTTCGGTTCCGGGCGAGCAACACCACTACCTCTCCCTCCGGGCCGTCCAACTCCACCGCGACGATCGGGCGGACCCCCGCCTCCCGCGCCCGCTCGTGAAAGAGGAACGCGCCGTACAGGTTGTTCCGGTCCGCCAGAGCGGCGGCGGCGAACCCGCCCGTCCGAAGAAACTCCGCCAGTCCGTCGATCGTCGCGGTCCCGCGGAGAAGGGAGTAGTTACTTTGTAAGTGAAGGGGTACGTAGCACGAATCCATGGCTGTCCCGTTCGAGACGCTCCGTCAGGTCGAGGCTCCTCCCCACCACCACCGCCCCGAAACCGAAACGGTCCCGCACCCGGTCCAGGGCGCGCGAAAGTCCCTCCTCGCGGAGGGTGGCGCTTTCCTCGTAGAGATCGGTTTGCCGCGGCTCGGGCCGTCCGATCCGGGAGAGGGCCACGCCGACGAGATGGAGCCCCTCCCGGCGCCGGTGAACCCGGTCGAGCAGAAGACGCGCCGTCCGGAAGATCGGGCCGTGGAGCCCGGTCGGGCGGGAGAGGGCGCGCGACACCGCCGCCGATCCCCCGCCGGAGTAGCGAACCCGGACGTGCACCGTCCGCGCCTCCAGGCCGAGCGAGCGAACCGCCCGGGCCGCCCGCTCGCTCAAATAGAAGAGCATCCCTTCGATCTCCCGCCGGTCCTCCGTGTCCCGATGGAAGCTGGTCTCCCGGGAGACGGAACGGGGGATCTCCCTCTCCTCCACGACCGCCGTGTCCTCCCCCAGGGCGCGCCGGTGGATGAGTGCGCCGCTACTCCCGAAGAGGCTCGAGAGCGCTCCGGGCGGAAGGCGGCGGAGATCGGCGACCGTGCGGATCCGGAGCCTCTCCAGCACCGCGCCGTACCGGTAGCCCACGCCGGGGAGATCCCGGACCGGGAGATTCTCGATGGCCCGCGCTTCCTCGCCCGGCCGAATCACGCCGAGCCCGTCCGGTTTGACCCGCTTGCCGGCGATCTTGGCGATCATCCGGTTCCCGCCGATCCCGACCGTGGCCGGAAGGCCGGTTTCACGGCGGATCCTCTCCCGGAGCAGTCGCCCCACGCGAAGCGGCGGCCCGTGCAGACGTCGTGTGCCGGTCAGCTCCACGTACGCTTCGTCCAAGAAGGTCTCCACGTTCGGCGAGACGTCCCGGCAGAAGCGAAAGATCGTCTCCGCGATCGGCCGGTAGGTGTTGTGCGAGCCGTCCAGAAAGACCGCCTCCGGGCAGAAGCGCCGCGCCCGGGAGAGGGGCATTCCATTGAAAAGGCCCCGCCTCCTCGCCTCGTAGGAACAGCTGGCGATCACCCCGTTCCCCACCACCACCGGCCGCCCCCGGAGCGCGGGATTCCGCGCCTGCTCCACGGAGGCGAAGAAGGCGTCGAAGTCCACGTGCAGAACCCAGCTCATTCGCCTTATCCCTTCTTCTTCCATATATCCCTTCACAGCCCGCTCCCGGGGCGGGATTCGCGGAAGGTCCTCTTCTCTCTTTTCTCTTTTCTCTTTTCTCTTTTCTCTTCTTTTTCCCCCTCTCCCCCTTTCCCATGCACTCCCGGGGCGAGATTCGCGGAAGGTTCTCCCCTCTCTTCTCTCTTCTCTCTTCCCTCTTCCCTCTTCCCTCTTCCCCTTTCCCATGCACTCCCGGGGCGGGATTCGCGGAAGGTCCTCTTCTCTCTTTTCTCTTTTCTCTATCCTTATTCCCCCTCTTCCCTCTCCCCCTTTCCCATGCACTCCCGGGGCGGGATTCGCGGAAGG
>JAFGGD010000012.1 GCA_016930695.1 Candidatus Eisenbacteria bacterium | reverse complement strand
TCTCCCTTCGGGGCACGGTCCGGATGCTTCCGCATCCTCCCTCTTCTCGCTCGCCGACCCACCTCCGCCCGCCCCGATAAGCTCGACTGGCTTTGTATAACCTCGACGGAGGCGGGCTCCGGTGGGTGCCCGGCGAGTCGAGACGGCCCCGAGAGGGAGACCGGCGGCGGAAGGTGGGGGCCCCCGTCCCGCCCCTTCTCCTCGAAGAATCACGCCGTCCGTCCGGGGAGGAGCGCAAGGAGTGTCGTCCGTTCGGTATAGGATTCTCTTTGCGCGAACGGAATGAGTGAGGAAGTACCCGGCGCCGGTCTGTGCGGGGGAGATCCGGGGAATCCGCTTTACGGCTCGAATGGACCTGAAACGTTGGTTCCCATTCTCTTGAGGATCTCCGCTCGAGCGCGGCTTTCCTCGAAGGGAACCTTTCCATCGATAGCGAACGCTTCGACGCCGCTCCTTTCCTGGTAGCAATAGACCCCGATCCGGTGAAAGGGGATCGATTCCAGGAAGAGGCGGGTCTTTTCCAGGTCCTCCATCGTCTCCCCGGGAAAACCGACGAGGACATGGGTGGAGACGCGGATGCCCGGCGCGGCGGCGAAGAGTTCCCGGAGCCGATCCGCCAGATCGCCGGCGCGGTATTCCCGCCTCATCTTCTCCAGGATGCGGTCGCTCCCGGACTGAACCGGGAGGATGATCGTCTCGAAACGATCGGTGTGATCGCGGAAAAGAGGGAGGAGCCGGTCGAACATCGACAGGAAATGCGCCGGGTTCAGATCGTTCACCAAGATTCCGTATTCCCCCGGTTCGGCGAGAAGTCTTTCTAATAGCGCGGCGAGGTCGGTGCCGAGGTCGAAGCCGTAGCATCCCGTGTCCTCGGCGATCAGCACGAAGCGCCGGCGTCCGGCGTCGAGCCCCTTCCGGAACTCGGCGAGGATCTTCTCCGGCGGTTTGCTCCGCAGGGGGCCGGCGCCGATACGGATGGCGCAGTAGGAACAGCGTCCGCGGCAGCCCGTGGCGATGCGGATGAGGAAGGCGTCGCCGCCGAAGAGGGAGACCGGGCGGCGTGGCTCGGCGGCGCTCCGGCGGGCGGCGCGGGCGATCCGGCGGCCGAGGCGGGCGCGCCTCGATTCCGGGGGGCGGTCGCCGGGTGTGAGAGGCTCCAGATCGCGCACCGAGCGGGGGACGTTCGCGTCGGGGATCGCCGCCCATGGAATCCTTGCGCCGATGATGCCGTCCAGACGTTCCAACTCCTCCGGAAGGATCTCGTGATACCCGCTCGCGTGGAGCGCCTCCGGATGGATCCGGAGGAGGCACCCGGTCGCCACCAGCTCGGCGTCCGGCTTTCTCTCCAACCGGAAACGCTCGAGCGTTCGGAGTGAGCGGTCTTCACTGCTCGGGAATCCGCCGCAGGTGTAGACGAGGAGAAGATCGGCGTTCTCCGGCTCCTCCGCCGGTTTCCAGCCGTTCGCTTCGAGATAAAGGACGGCGCGGCCCGCGTCCAAGGTTCGCCTCGGGCAGCCGCGTCTCGCCGTGATGTAGAACCGTTTCGCCATCTTTCGCTCCGCGAGGCGGCGCGCCGGATTGCCCCGCTTTCCCGTCTATTCCTAGGATCGGCGGGAACACCCTTTCCGTGGACGAGAATAGGGAGAAGCGGGGGGAGCGGTCGTCAGATCCAGCGACGGACCCGCCGCCGGTAGGCGCGCCACTCTTCGCCGAAACGCTCCTCCATCATACTCTCCTCGGCCCGGATGAAGCGGATCTCCATGAGGATTGGAAAGAGGACCGCCGGGAGGAGAGGGGTGAGGGCGCCGAAGAGGATCGCCTCGCCGAGGAGGATCGCCGTCATGCCGAGGTACATGGGATGGCGGCTCGCTGCGAAGACGCCGCCGGTGAGGAGCGCCGATGATTCCTCGAAGGGCTTCACCGTGGTGCCCGCTTTTCGGAAGGCGCCGTCGGCGATCCCGTTCCACGCGACGCCGAAAACGATCGGAAGAATCCCGGTCCATCGCCAGGGCCATCCGAGGAAGCGCGCGCCGGGAAGAAAAAAACCGAGCGCCGCCGCGATCGCCACTGCGCCCCAGAAAAAGACCGGCGGGAGAATCGGTTTCCTTGCAGGCATCATTCGCTCCGTCATTTCCGATAGGGGATCTGTTCGCGCGAGAAGTACTCCCGCGTGAGCGCCCTCACCGTCGGAAGGAGAAAGAGGATCGCGATCAGGTTGGGGAGCGCCATCAAGCCGAGTGCCACGTCCCCGAACCCCCATACGATTTCCAGGGGGAAGACGGCGCCGAGGAAATGCATCGCCAGATAAAGCGCTTTGTACGGCTTCACCCACGCCGGCCCGGCCAAATAGGTGATCGAGCGGTCGCCGTAGTAGGACCAGCTGATCGCCGTGCTGATGCCGAAGAGAAAAACCGCCAGAGTGACGATATAGCGTCCTCCTCCGCCGAGGAAGCCGAGTCCCCTCTCGAAGGCCCAAGAGGTGAGGGGGGAACCGTTCTGCGCCATCTTCCCGCCGAGGCTGAGGTCCGGCGCCTCGGTGTAATCGATCGTCCCCCCCTCGATCGGAAGGGGGCCGGTGAAGGGAAGCCCCGCGCCGTTGAAAAGGACCTCTCCCTCGACGACGGAGTGGTTCCGTACGAAAGCGACCTCGTCGGAGCGCCCGTCGTTGAACCGCGCCTCGCCGGTAAACAGGGCCGCCTCGGGCGTGACGCCGTTTGGCTCGATCGCCGCGCCCAAGCGCACCACCGTGACCGCAGTCTGCGGCGTGAGGGGAACGGTCTCCTCCTTGCGGTCTTTCCAGACGCCGGTGATCAGAATCACCAGGCCGGTGAGGGTGCAGATCAACAGCGTGTCGATGAAGGGGCCGAGCATGGCGACGACCCCTTCGCGCACCGGCTCCTTCGTCTTCGCCGCCGCGTGGGCGATCGGCGCCGATCCCTGCCCCGACTCGTTGGAGAAGAGCCCTCTCTTCACCCCCCAAGTAAGCATGAATATGAAGGCGCCGCCCGCGAAGCCGCCCACCTCGGCCGCCGGTTGGAAGGCGGACCGGACCACCAGGCCGATGGTGGGGATTACGTGCGTGTAGTCGGCGAGGAGCACGAGGAGGGCGCCGGCCACGTAGGTTGCCGCCATGAAGGGAGTGAGACGACTGGTGACCTCGCCGATCCGCCGGATGCCGCCGAGGATGACCAACCCGACGAGCGTGACCATCACCGCGCCGGTCAGATAGGTGGGCACGCCGAGGTCGACGCGGAACTGATCCGCTACGGTGAAGGCCTGTACCGCGTTTCCCTGCCCGAAGCTGCTGACCACCGCGCAGACCGCGAAGAAAACCGCCAGCGGTTTCCAACTTCGCCCGAGCCCCTGCTCGATGTAGTACATCGGCCCGCCCGACGCCTCCCCGTTCGGGAGGATCGCCCGGAAGCGCATCGAGAGGGTGCACTCGGCGAACTTGAGAGCCATGCCGAAAACGGCCGTCACCCACATCCAGAAGAGGGCGCCCGGCCCGCCGTAGTGGATCGCCGTCGCGACTCCGGCGATGTTGCCGATCCCCACCGTGGCCGAGAGGGCGGTCGTGAGCGCTTGGAAGTGAGTGATGTCGCCGGCGTCCTCCGGGTCGTCGTACTTTCCCCGGATCACCTCCACGCCGTGCCGGAACCGCCGGAGTTGGATCCACCCCATGTAAAAGGTCGTGACCAGCCCGGTGCCGAGCAGAAGGAGGACGAGGAGGGGGGCCGTTTCCGGCCACCCCCACACGACGCCGCCCAGACGAGAGATCCAGTCCCGCAAGATGTCCATGCCGTCTCCGCCCGAGCCGCGTGATGGCCCGCCGAAGGTCCGGGTTTCGCTCCCGTCCTAGCGCCCGCGCATCGATTCCAGATAACGGAAGAAGTCCGTGTCCTGGCCCGTGACGAGAAGGGCGTTCTCGCCCAGGGTGGCCTTGTACGCCTCCAGCGTGGCGAGGAACTGGTACAGCTCCGGATCGCGTCCGTAGCTGGCTGCGTAGATGGCTGCCGCCTCGGCGTCCGCGCGGCCCCGGATTTCCTGCGCCTGCCGGTAGGCGTCGGAAACGATTCTCTGCAGCTCCTTCTCCTTCTCGCCGCGGATCTCGGCGCTCCGACCCTGCCCCTCGGAGCGGGACTTGTCGGCGATCCGAAGCCGCTCGCTGATCATTCGATCATAAACTTTTTCGCGCACGTTCTCTATGTAGTTGACCCGCTTGATCCGGAGATCCACCAGCTCGATCCCGTAGGCCGGAGTGACCACGGAAGCCGCCGCGAGGATGCTTCGGCTGATTTTCTCCCGCCCCGTCTCGATCAGGCTGGAGATGGGCGTTTCGCCGAATTCCTCCGTATCGATGTCCAGGGCCATCTCCCGTTTCGAGGCGCGGACCACCTCGATCAGCGGATAGCTGGCGATGGCGTTGCGGGTTTCGCCGTCCAGGATGTCGTCGAGCCTCGACTGGGCGCCCCGTTCGTCCCGCACGCTCTGGAAGAAGAGGAGCGGGTCGGCGATCCGCCAGCGCGCGTAGGTGTCGACCCAGATGTATTTCTTGTCGCTCGTCGGGATCTGGTTGGGCGAGCCGTCCCACTCCAGCCAACGCTTCTCGAAGCGGTTCGCCTTCTGAACGAAGGGGATCTTGAAGTGGAGGCCCGCGTCGACGATCGCGTCGCCCACCGGCTTGCCGAACTGGGTGATGATGACCTGCTCCACCTCGCTCACCACGTAGAGGCCGTTGAAGAGGACGAGAAGCAGGAGAAGCACGACGACGATCAGCGCGTTTCTTCCGGTCTTGCTCATGGCTTCACCTCCTCCTTGCCGAGTGGGAGGAGGGGAAGGATCCCCCGGAGCGACTCGTCGACGATCACCTTCCGTTCCATCCCGGCGAGAATCTCGCGCATCGATTCCACGTAGATGCGTCGCCGCGTGACGTCCGGTGCCTTCCTGTATTCGGTGAGGAGCGCGTCGAACAGCGCCACGTCACCCTTCGCGCGGTTCACCCGGTTCAAGGCGTATCCCTCCGCGGCGAGAATCGTCGCGTGCGCCTCTCCCTCGGCGCGGGGAATCGCCTGGTTGTAGTCCGCCACGGCCTGGTTGATCAGCTTCTCCTTCTCCTGGATCGCTTCGTTCACCTCGTTGAAGGAGGGCTGCACGGGCGCCGGCGGGTTCACGTTCTGCAACACCACCACCTGCACGTCGATTCCCAGCTCATACTGCTCGCAGAGGCGCTGGAGGATCAGCTTGACCTCGTCGGCGACCTCCACGCGGCCGGTGGTGAGCACTTCCGTCACGCTCCGGTCTCCGACGATCTCGCGCATCGCCGCCTCGGAGATGTCGCGGAAGGTCTCCCTCGGCGCGCGGACCCGGAAGAGGAATTGCTCCGCGTCCGAGATCTTGTACTGGACGATCCACTCCACGACGGCGCTGTTCAGGTCGCCGGTGAGCATGAGCGATTCGTCCTCGTAGCCGCGGCGCGCGAACTCGCTCCGCACCCCCGCTTGGGTGGTCCGGAAGCCGAACTCCTCTTTGAGCTGCCTACGCACCGGCACCTTGTAGAGCTTGTCAATGCCGAAGGGCGCCTTGACGTGGAGCCCCGGCTCGCTGGTGCGGCTATATCGGCCGAGCGTGAGAATGACGCCGACCTCCTCCGGTTCGATGGTGTACACGCTGGAGAAGAGGATCGCGAGGAGAACGACCGCCCCGACGAGAAGGCCGATCGTTCGCGCGGGAATTTTGGGAAGCCGGATCTCGGGAAAGGGCTGTCCCTGGTCGGGCATGGAAAACCTCCTGGTCGAGTGGGGACGAGGGGCGCGCGGGCGCGTCGCCACGAGGCGATTCGCAACCACCGGTGCGGCTTGCGATTGCGGACGGACCCCTCGGAAGACGTTAGGCAAGCGCCCCCTTCCTGTCAAGGAACGATTGGGCGGCGAGGGCTTGGCGGCGCGGGCGCGGATCTGTTAGGTTTACCGGCAAAGGTCCGCCAAACGCGAAGGGGAGGAGGCGCCGATGGGGAATCGAACGACGGAGGAGAAACGGGAGTTCCTGCGGTCGCTCCGGCCGCCCGACCTGCACCGGCACTTCGACGGATCGGTCCGTCCGAAAACGCTCTGGGATCTCTCGCAGAAGTACTACTCCGCCATTCCCGGCCTGGGCTACGAGGCGTTCCGCGGCAAGCTGACCTATGATCCGGAGACCGACCGGGACCTGCTCGACTACCTGGGCAAGTTCGATATCCCCCTCCAGTACACGCAGTTCTACGACAACATCCAGACCATCGCGGAGCAGATCGGCCGGGACGCCTACGCCGAGGGAATCCGCACGCTGGAGGTGCGGATCAATCCGATCATCCACCAGCGTGCGGGGCTGACCTCGCGCCAGGTGCTCTCGGCGGTCCGGAAGGGGCTGCGGGAGGTGATGCGCGCCCACGAGGATTTCCGGGCCGGGGTCGTGGCGATCGCCATGCGGAATCACGGCGGCAACATGGCGAAGATTCTTCTGCGGAGTCTGACCGGCGAGATCGATCGCTTTCACAGGGACCTCGGCGTGGTCGCCTTCGACATCGCGGGCGCGGAGAAACCCTTTCCGCCGATCCTTTTCGTCGAGCCGTATCGCCTCGCCGAACAGATGGGTCTCCGTAAAACGGTGCACGTCGGCGAGGACGAGGGGGTGGAGCGCGTTTGGGAGGCGGTGGACCTCCTCGCGCCGCAGCGGATCGGCCACGCCGTGAGCGCCGCCGCCGATCCGCGCCTCCTGAAGCGCCTCGCCGACGAGAAGATCGCCGTCGAGGTCTGCCTGACGTCGAACCTGCAGACCGGCGCGGTGGAGCGATTGGAGGACCATCCCCTCCCGCGTTTTCTCGAGGCGGGGATCCGTTGCGCCCTCTGCACCGACAATCCGACCGTCTCCCGGACCGACATTCTCCGGGAATACGCCGTTGCTCAGGATACTTTCGGCTTTTCCGACGACGACATGGCGCGGCTCGCCCGGATGGCGGAAGAAGCGACCTTCATCGTTCCTCTCCCGCGTGGGGAGTGAGGGGGGTTCGCGGCGAAAAAGAGGGCGCCCCCGCGGTCGGAGGCGCCCCCTGCCCGATTCCCGCCCTGCGCGGCGGCCTAGCGGATCTCCTCCAGTAAGTAGCGGACCGCCGCCTCGAGCTGGGCGTCCCGCCCGGCGGCGCGCTCCTCCGGCACCGCGTACGCCGGAACGTCCGGCGCGGCGCCGGTGTTCTCCAGGTTCGTCCCGTCCAGACCGAACCAACCGCTCCCGGGGATGCGGAACCATGTCCCGTCCACGAGCTGCACGTCGTGCGTGCCGATCACGGCGCCGTAGGTGTTGGTTCCCACCAGCGCGCCGAGGCCCATTTCCTTGAAAGCCCAGGGGAAGATCTCGCCGTCCGAGTAGCTTCTCTCGTTGATCACGCAAGCCACCGGCCGGTTCCACATTTCATGAGGATTGAAGTTTTCTTCCCGGCCCCGGGAACGCTCCACCGCGTAGGGGCGGCGCTGCAGGATGGTGATCAGCTCGTCGTGGGTGGAGCCGCCGTTGTTGTAGCGCACGTCCAGAACGAGGGCTTCCTTGTCCCCGGCATAGGCCCAAAGCTCCTTGCGGAAGCGGTGCATTTCGCCGGCGCCCATCGCGCTCACGTGGACGTAACCGATCCGGCCGCCGGAGAGGCGCTCCACCATCGCCCGGTTCTCGTCCTCCCATTGGCGGGAGAGGAGACCATTGAGGGCGCCGGAGCCGATCGGCGTGATCGTCACCTCGCGGCGGTTCTTGCCGCGGCCGTCATCGGCCACGATCAGGTCCGTCTTTTTGCCGATGGTGTGGTTCAGAAGGGCGTACCAGCCGGCGTTCCCGATCGTTTCGCCGTTCACCTCCAGGATGTACTCGCCGGGACGGACGCGGCTCCCCTCGCGATCCGTCGGGCCGTCCGGCGTCACCGCGGCGACGCGCACGCCGGGGCCGGCGTAGGAGAAATCGGGGAGGATGCCGGTGCGTCCGGTGGCGTCGTCGTCTCCTCCCTTCCCGGGAGGATAGACGCCGAGGTGGGAGGCGGAGAGTTCGCCGATCATCTCGGAGAGGACGTCGGAGAAGTCCTCCACCGTGTAGGCCGCCTTCGCCCGGGGGGCGTACTCCTCGCGGAGCGCTTTCCAATCGACGCCGTGGAAGCGTTCGTCGTAGAAGCCGTCGTAGAGGAGGGACCAGGCTTCGTCGAATTTCTGTCCCGCCTCGAGCGCGCGGTCCACGGTGTATTCCGCCTGGAAGGAAACCGGCTTCGGCCCCGAGGAGACGTCGCCGTCCTCGCTCACGACAGCGCGCAGGATCCGCCCGCCCGCGAGGAACCAAAGGGAGGCGTTGTCGGAGGAGAAAATGATGTTGGACGGCCCGGCGCCGTCGTGAGTGACTCGGGTCAGGCGCTCGCCGTCGTCGGTGGCGAGCCAGAGATCGGCGGAACCGAGGGCGTTCCCCTGAAAGGCGTAGAGCCGTCCGTCGGGCGAGACGGACCAAGGATTGTAGCTTCCGTCGGCGCGGACCACGTCGACGATCCGCGGCGTCACGTCGCCCAGTTCGACGACGATCGTTTCCTCCTCGTCCTCCTCCTTCTCGCCCTCCTCGTCCTTTTTCTTTTCGTCCTTCGTCTTCTCGGCCGCCTCCTCTTCCTCCTCACGGTCGGCGTCGCTCTTCAGCCACTCCTCGCGGGTGAGCCAGAGGTAGCGCATCCAGAGGCTTCCCTGGTCGTCCCGGGTGGCGAAAGCGAGCCGTTTCCCTTCGAATACGAAGGTCGGGTTGTAATCGTCCCGGGGGGAACGGGTGACGTTGAAGGGGACGCCTCCGTCGGCGGGGACGAGCATGACGTCCTCCAGCGAGCCGAGGGTCGACTGAGAATAAGAAACCCAGCGGGAATCGCCGGACCAGTGGAAGGTCTGCACGTCCGGGCCGGGGACGAGGAGTCTCTGCCCCGAGCCGTCGATGTCGGCGATCCAGAGGTAGTTGGCGCCCCGCCGAAAGAGGAGCTTCTTCCCGTCCGGCGAGGGGAGGGGGAACATGTCGTTTTCGTTCGAGTCGATCACCTTCACCGTCTCCCGCTTGCGGGAGCGGGAGAGGCGCTTCTCCTCCTCGTCGGAGGAGCGCACCATCCAAATATCCGTGTCCCCTTCCTCGTCGCTCGCGAAGTAGAGGGCTTCGCCGTCCGGCGCCCAGGCCGCCTCCCGCTCCCGGCCGGCGGTGTCGGTCACCCGTTGAATCCGGTCGGTTCCCTCGCCGTCCTCCAGCTCCATCACGAACACCTCGCCGTGGACGACGAAGGCGAGTTCGGAGCCGTCCGGCGACAGGGTGAACTCGGTGCATCCCGAGCCGCGAACCTTGCGGACGACGCGGTTCCACTTGTCGTCGCTGACGAGGCGGATCGGCACGCGCCGCGCCGCGCCCCCCGCCGCCGGAACGGTCCAAACCTGGTTTTTCCATTCATAAACGATCGTTCGCCCGTCGGCGGAGATGGAGGCGTACTCGATGGAACGCTCCTCGTGGCTCGTGAGCCGCACCGGCGCCCCGGCGGCCCGGGGGGCGCCGGAAGAGAGGCCGAGCGGCTGCTTCCAGATGTTGGCCGCGCCGTCCTCCCGTTCGGAAACGAAGTAAAGCGCGTCGCCGCCCGGAGCCCACATCGGGTAGTCGTCGTCCCCCGCCCAGAGGGTCAGCTTCTCGCTCGGCCCGCCCGCGGCGGCGCGGATCCAGATGTCCCGGCTCGCCTCGCCGCGGTAGTGCTTGCGCCACCAGGGCGTCCAGCCGCGCACCCAGGCGAGCCAGGCGCCGTCCGGCGACATCGCCGCCGAGAGGGAGCGGTCGGCGAGCACCATCTCCGGCACCGGCGTGTTCTCGCGCACCCGGTAGAGCATCCCCCACATGTCCTCCCGCCGGGAGCCGAAGAGAATCCCGGTGGGGCTCCAGTCGGTAAGGGCGTCGTTGGCGGAGTGGTAGGTGAGCCGTTCCGGTCGTCCGCCGCCGGCGTCGATGACGAAGACGTCGTCGTTGCCGTGGCGATCCGAAACGAAGGCGATCCGCGTGCCGTCGGGGGACCAGATCGGACGGTCGTCGTACGCATCGTGAACGGTCACGCGTCGCGCATCGCCCCCTTCGACGGGAACGACCCATATATCGCCCATGGCGCAGAAGGCGATCCGCGAGGCGTCCGGCGAGAGGGAGGGATGGCGCGCGAGAAAGAGATCCGCGCCTCCCTCTTCCGCGGCGGCCGGCGGCGCGGCGGCGAGGAGAAGGAAAAGCGCGAAGAGGAGCGGGAACGGAACGGTGAAACGCTTCATGGTCCGGTCTCCGGTGGAGAGGGATCTCTCTCCGAGAATGGGGTTCACCGGGCGGCGCGGATCCCCGCGGGGAGCGGAGGGAACGCGCCGCCTTTCGAATCGGGACTCCGGTTCGCCTTCACGCTAACGGTCCGATTCGCCCGGCGCAACAAACTTACGACGGACGGAGGGCGGGCCGCCGGCTCTGCGGAATCCCGGATGAACTCCCCCGGGGTGGGCCGGAACGGGGAAGAGGGGTGGGCGCCGGGCGGGCCGCGTGGTGGCCGCGCGGCGCCGTACCCGCTATAATGACGACCGACCCGCCGAAAAGGTTCAGGGGGATTCATCGAGGGGGAACCGACGTGAATGTGCGCGTTCTCTATTTCGGTCCCGCCGCCGACGCGGCGGGCGCTCACGAGGAACCCGTCGACCTGCCCGAGGGGGCGACGCTCGAAACCCTCCGCGGGAGGCTGCTGGAGATTCACCCCGCCCTCGCGCCTCTCGCCTCGTCCCTCCGTTACGCCGTCGGCGGAACCTACGCGCGAGGGGACCCGTCCCTCGAGAGCGGTGTGGAGGTGGCGGTGATCCCGCCGGTCTCCGGGGGCGCGCCGGAGGACCGTGTCCGTTTCGTCGAGGGACCGGTCGACGGAGAGGCGATCGCCGCGCGCGTCGCATCGCCGGAAGCGGGGGCGGTCTGTCTGTTCTTCGGGTCGGCGCGCGCCGAGGAGGGACCGCCGCGGCTCGTCGCGCTGGAGTACGTCGCCTACGAACCGATGGCCACGGAGACGCTCTCCCGCCTGCGCGAAGAGATCATGGACTCCCACGGGCTCCTGGACCTGGCGGTCGCGCACCGGCTCGGGCGCGTCGCCGTCGGGGAGAGGTCCGTGGCGATCGCCGCCGCCGCCCCTCGCCGCGCCGAGGCGTTCGCGGGGTGCCGCGCCTTCCTCGATCGCCTGAAGGAGGAGGCGCCGATCTGGAAGAGGGCGGTCCGGGCGGACGGGAGCGCGGATTGGGTCGGCCAAAAGCCGGAGGAGGAATGATGCCCCGGGAATCGAAGGGGGCCCGCGCGGAGCGGGCGGGACGGATTCTCGAATCGCTTCGGGAGGCCTATCCGAACGCGGATTGCGAACTTCGCCATAAGAGCGCCCTGGAGCTTCTGGTGGCGGTCATCCTCTCCGCCCAGTCCACCGACGCGACCGTGAACAAGGTGACGCCGGCGCTCTTCCGCAAGTACCGGACCGCCCGGGACTACGCGGCCGCGGACGTCGCCGCCTTCGAGGAGGAGATCCGTCCCACCGGCTTCTTCCGCCAAAAGACGAAGAGCGTGATCGGCGCGGCGCGGATGCTGGAGGAGCGCTTCGACGGCCGAGTCCCCGACCGGATGGAGGATCTGATCCTTCTCCCGGGCGTGGCGCGCAAGACCGCCAACGTGGTCCTCGGCACCTGGTTCGGCCGGAACGACGGGATCGCCGTGGACACGCACGTGGGGCGGCTCGCCCACCGCATGAAGCTCACCCGGACGAGCCGGGACGGGAAGGACGCGGTCCGGATCGAGAAGGATCTGATGGAAATCATCCCACGGGATTCCTGGACCTTTTTCAGCCACGCGATGATTCTTCATGGTCGAAGGGTTTGCGCCGCCCGCAAACCGGACTGCGCCGGCTGCTCCATCGCCCCGCATTGCCCCTCCGCCGGCCTCGTCTGAGGCGCGCCGTCCTGCTCGCAGGAAAAGAAAAGGGTCCCCGCCCGCGGGCGGAGACCCCGATCGTCTCGTTTCGTCCGGCGGCGCCGGACCTTTTCCGTCTAGCTCTCCTGCAGAAGCCGGTCCAACTCGTCCACCAGCTCGCCGAGCAGCTTGCAGGTCGCCTCGATCGGCGCCGGGGTGGAGAGGTCGACGCCCGCCTTCTTCAGCAGCTCCACCGGATAGTCGCTGGAGCCGCTCTTCAGGAAGCTCAGGTACGCCTCGAGGGCGCCCTTGTCTCCGTCCAAGATCTTCCGGGAGATCGCCGTCGCCGCGGCGTAGCTGGTGGCGTACTTGTAGACGTAGAAATTCCGGTAGAAGTGGGGAATTCGGCTCCAGCCGATCTGGGCCCACTCCGGATAGGTGATCTCATAGCCGCCGTACTTGTTCAGCAGTTCGCCGTACACCGCGTTCAGCGCGTCCTGGGTGAGGGGCTCGCCCCGCTCGGCCATCTCGTGGGTCACCTTCTCGAACTCGCTGAACATCACCTGGGTGTAGACGGTTCCCAGGATCTGCTTGATGTAGTGGTCGATCAGGTAGGCGCGCTTCCGCTTGTCCTTTTCGTGCTCCAGCAGATAGTGCATGAGGAGCGCCTCGTTGGTGGTGGAGGCGACCTCGGCGACGAAGATGGTGTAGTCCCCGTACACCTGCGGCTGGTTGGAGCTGGTGTAGAAGGTGTGGAGCGAGTGTCCCATCTCGTGGGCGACGGTGAACATGTCGTCCAGCGTGTTCTCGTAGTTGAGAAGCATGTAGGGATGGGGGAGGGAGTACGCTCCCCAGCTGTAGGCGCCGCTCCGCTTGCCCGCGTTCTCGTAGACGTCGATCCAGCTCCCCTCGAAACCGGCCTTCATGTCCTTGAGATACTGCTTGCCGAGCGGCTTCAGGCCCTTCTGGATCGTGGCCACCGCCTCCTCGAAGGGAACCTCCTCGTCCAGCTCGCTGACGATCGGCACGTAGTAGTCCCAGTGATAGAGCGTGTCCAAGCCCATCTCGCGCTTGCGGATCTGGTTGTACTTCTTCACCGCCGCGAAGTTCATGTTGATGGTGTTGATCAAGTTCTCCAGGACATCGACCTTCACGTTGTCCGAATCGAGGGCGCGTTCGGCGCAGGAGCCGTAGTTCCGCGCGCGGGTGTAGAAGAGATCGCGATAGACCACGCCCTGATAGGTGGACGTGGTGCCGTGGATGTAGGTCTCGTAGCCGTCGTAGTAGACGCGGTAGGCGTCGCGGCGCACCCGGCGGTCCGGGTTCTGCAAGTAGGTCATGTAACGCGCCTGGGTCATCTCGACCTCTTCCCCGTTCTCATCGAGAAAGGTGCCGAACTTCATGTCCGCGTCGGTCATCTGCCGGTAGGCGTCGGCGGGCACCGAGGCGACGTCGCCGGCGAGGGAGAGGATCCTCTCCTCCGGCTCGGAGAGCACGTGCTCCTGCGTGCGCCACATGTCGTCGAAGCTCTGCTGGTAGATTTTCAGCCCTTCCGTGTTGTCGAGGAGCGCCTGCAGTTTCTCCCGCGGAATCGCGACCAGCTCCGGTTGGATCCAGGAAGTGGCGGCCGCCATCTGCGTGAGCAGCATCTGCACTTTCTGGGTGTAGTTCTGATAGGCGGACTCGCGCAGGTCTTCGTGCCATTTCAAAACGGCGTAGGAGTAGAGACGCTCGATCAGGCTCTCCAACTCCTCGTTCTTTTTCATGAAGGCGAGAAGCTCTTCGCCCGACTCGCCGAGATGGCCCTTGTAGGTCTCCTCCCAGCCCGTGATCTCGGGGAGCATCGCCTCGAGGCGGGCGTAATCCGCCTCCCAGTCCGCGTCGGTGGCGTAGATGTGGGAGAGGTCCCACTTGTATTGCTCGTCCACGTCGGCGCGCTCCCGCGCTTCCTTGCCCGCCATGGCGAGCGTGGGAACGATCAGCAGCAAGGCCAACGACGCCGCGATGATGCGTGCCTTCCTCGTCATTCGTAACTCCTTCTGTCCGTTGTGGATAGACCGAACCGGGGTTCGGAGACTTCTCCCTGTCCGGGGTGGGCCGAACCTATTTACTCTACCAGTCCTCTCCCCTTCGGGCAAGCGCCGAGAGGATGGGGTGGGGTGGACCGGACCGGCAGATCGGCTCATAATGAGAGCGCGGCTCACGGCGCCGGCGCCCCGGCGGGGCGTCCGAACGCGACAACCTCGAATGCGGAGGAGATCCAATGACCCTGCGGGAACGATACGGTGCCTTTCTGGGGATCGTGAGGGAAATTCACGACCTGGACATGGCGGACATGGTCCTCTCCTGGGACCAGCAGACCTACATGCCGGAGAAGGGAGCGGACGCCAGGGCTTCCCAACTCGCCACGCTGGCCGGCGTCCGGCACGACCGCCTGACCGGCGACGCGATGGCGGAGACGCTCGCCGGACTCGACGAGTCGGAAGGGGGCGGCCTGGACGAGGACGGCCGGGTGAACGTGCGGGAGATCCGCCGGATTCACGAGCGCGAGAGGAAGATTCCCGCCGACCTCGTGCGGGAGATCGCCCGCGTCCAGTCCCTCGCCCAACAGGCCTGGGTCAAGGCGCGCGCCGAAGACGACTGGTCGGCCTTCTCCCCCTGGCTGAAGAAAATTTTGAACCTGAAGCTCCAGACGGCGGACGCCGTCGGCTGGAAGGAATCCCGCCTGGACGCGCTGATCGACGAGTTCGAACCGGGCGCCACCGCCGCCGGAATCGAACGCGTATTCGAGAACCTGAAGAAGGAGTACATCCCCTTCGTGCGGCGTCTTCTGGACGCGGCCGCCGCCGCCTCGCCGCCGGCGGAGTCGAAACCTTTCCCCGTTTCGGCGCAGGAGGCGTTCTGCCGCAGTCTGCTCGACCTGATCCGCTTCGATTCCAAGGCGGGGCGGCTCGACGTCAGCGCCCACCCCTTCACCGCCGGCAACGGGAACGACGTCCGGCTCACGACCCGCTACGACGAGCGGCGGCCGGAGATGGCGATCTTCGGCGTCCTCCACGAGGGGGGGCATGGTCTCTATGAGCAGGGCTTCGATCCGGCTCACGAGGGGACGCCCCGGGCCCAGTCGGTCAGCCTCGGCATTCACGAGTCCCAGTCCCGAACCTGGGAGAACATGGTCGGCCGGAGCCGCCCCTTCTGGGACCACGCCTTCCCGCTTCTTCGCAAGGCTTTCCCGGAAGGGACCGCCGGGATGTCCCCGGAGGAGTGGTACCGGCGGATCAACCGGGTCGAGGCTTCCTGCATCCGCGTCGAGGCGGACGAGGTGACCTACAACCTCCACATCATCCTCCGCTTCGAGCTGGAGAAGGCGATGACGGAGGGGAGGGCGCCGGTCGATGAACTCCCCCGGCTCTGGAACGCCAAGATGGAGGAGTATCTGGGCATCACCCCGCCGGACGACGCGCATGGCGCGCTGCAGGACATCCACTGGGCGATGGGAGCGATCGGCTATTTCCCGACCTACACGCTGGGCAACATCTACGCCGCCCAGTTTTTCCGCGCCGCCCGCCGGGCGATCCCGGACCTGGAGGAACGGATGGCGGCGGGGGATCTCGAGCCCCTGCGGGAGTGGCAACGCCGCGAGATTCACGGCCGCGGTCAGACCTATTCCGCGGAACGTCTCGTGGAAACGGTCACAGGCGAGCCCCTCGACGCGCGGTATCTGATGGAATACCTGAACGGGAAGTACGGGGAGCTGTACGGAGTGTAGACAGAGAGAGCTTTCGGCGTGGCGCGAGCGGGAAAAGGCACCTCGGCCGGAGGTGCCTTTTCTCAATCCCCGTTTCGGATCAGCAGGGTGGAGGGGTCCAGATCGACGGTGAGCGCCGCCGGGTCCGGGTTCTCGTGGTCCTTCAGCACACGGAGTTTCACCCGATCCCCCGCCGGCTCGAGGAAGAGCTTCACGCTCAGGTAGGCGTCGAAGGCCTGCGTCGGGTCGTGCACGCCGCCGTCGGGGGGCGTCTCGTGCCGGTGCGAAAGGGCGGCGAGCCATGCCTCGGCTTGGAACTCGGTCGCGAGACGACGCAGGTCCTCCATGTCCCTCTCGACGGCGCTCTCGAAGGGGAAGTCGTCCAGGATGATCAGGTCGGGCCGGAAGTCGGCGTGGTCCCGGAGGGAAAGCGCCTCGTCGTAGAGGCTCCCGGTTCGGAAAGAGCCGGGGGCGAAGCAGTGGATGTGGCGGTTTCTCTCCATGGAAAGACGGAGGAAGGCGGTGTCGGTCACGCAGGCGGAGCGGAGAAGCTCGTTAAAAGTTTTGTCGTAAAAATTGCGGACCCGATCCAACGGCGAACCCGCCGCCACGTGCAGCACGCGGCGGTCCGCCATCAGCTCGTCCAACGCCACGTTCACGAGGAAGGCGGATTTGCCCACGCCGGCTCGGGAGATGACCGCGCCCAGGTTTCCCCGCCCCAGGCCGCCGCGGGCGGAGCCCTCGAAAATGCGCAGCGGGCTCCGCTGATGCACCTCCTTACGATACATTATCCCTTCCCTTCCTTCCTTCGGCGGATCTCCTCGATCCGATCCTTGGCGATCTCCCACGGGACCGGGGCGTAACGGGCGAACTCCATGGTGAACTCCGCCTTCCCCTGCGTGGCGGAACGGAGCGTGGTGGCGTAGCCGAACATCTCCGAGAGGGGCACCTCCCCGTCGACGCGCACGAACTCGTTTTCGTCGGCGGTGCCGATGATCACGCCGCGGCGCTGCATCACGGTTCGGAGCATTTCCCCCTGGAACTCCGTCGGCCCCTCGATCGAGAGGTTCATGATCGGTTCGAGGAGGACCGGTTGGGCGCGCAGGTACGCTTCGCGGAAAGCGTGGCGCGCCGCGGTTTGGAAGGCGTGATCCGACGAGTCCACGTTGTGGAATGCGCCGTCCACCAGCACCACGCGCACGCCGACCACCGGGAAGCCGACGAGCCGCCCCTCCGCCGTCTCCGCCCGGAAGCCCTTCTCGCAGGACGGTATGTATTCGACGGGGATGTTTCCCCCCTTCACTTCGCTGACGAAGGCGAAATCGCTCTCCGCGCAAGGCTCGAGGTACCCCTGCACGCGGCCGTATTGCCCGGCGCCTCCGGTCTGCTTCTTGTGCGTGTAGTCGAAGCCGGCCCGGCGCGTGATCGCCTCGCGATAGGCGACTTGGGGCTGTCCGGTCTCCACGTCGGCGTTGTATTCGCGGCGGAGCCTCTCCACGTACACTTCCAGGTGCAGCTCGCCCATGCCGGAGATGATCGTCTCGCTGCTCTCGTGATCCACGTGGGTACGGAAGGTGGGATCCTCCTTCGAGAATCGGGCCAGCGCGCGGGAGAGGCGGTCCTGGGCGTCGCGCGTCTTCGGCCGGACCGACAGGGCGATCACCGGTTCGGGGACGTGCATGCTGGTGAGGCCGTACCGATAGCCGTCGGCGGCGAAGGTGTCGCCGGAGGCGCAGTCCACCCCGAAGAGGGCGACGATGTCCCCGGGGCCCGCCCCGTCGATTTCCTCCATCTCGTCGGCGTGCATTCGCACGAGCCGTCCGATCCGCACCCGCCTGTTGGTTCGATTGTTGATCAGCGTATCGCCGCGGGCGATCCGCCCCTGGTAAACGCGCAGATAGGTGAGCTGCCCGTACGGGCCGTCTTCGAGCTTGAAGGCGAGGCCGAGGGCGGGCGCGTCGTCGTCGGGGACGAGAGTCGTCCGCTCGCGGGGATCGTCCAGGAGGAACGCCTCGTTCCGGATGTCCGCCGGCGAGGGGAGATAGCGCACCACCGCGTCCAGAAGCGTTTGCACGCCCTTGTTCTTGTAGGCCGACCCGACCAGCACCGGCGTCAACCGCAGATCGAGGGTGGCGGCGCGGATCGCGGCGTGGATCGTCTCCTCGTCGACGCGGTCCTCCAGGATCGCTTCGGTCAGCTCCTCGGAGTGGAGCGAGAGACGGTCCAGCATCTCCTCACGGGCGGCCTCCGCTTCGGCGCGCAGCTCCTCCGGGATCGGGCCGACGCGGAGTTCGTCCCCGCGGGGTCCCTCGAAGAGGATCGCGCGCATACCGATCAGATCGACCACGCCCCGGTGCTCCGCCTCCAGCCCGATGGGGATCTGGAGGAGCACCGCATTGTGGCCCAGCCGGTCTCGGAGTTGCTGCGTCACGCGCCGGGGGTCGGCGCCGGAGCGGTCGCACTTGTTGATGAAGGCGATCCGCGGCACGCCGTACCGCTTCATCTGGCGGTCCACCGTGATCGACTGGGACTGCACGCCGGCGACGGCGCAGAGCACCAGCACGGCGCCGTCCAGCACCCGGAGCGCCCTCTCCACCTCGATGGTGAAGTCCACGTGCCCCGGCGTGTCGATGATGTTCACCCGATGGTCGTCCCACATCACCTGCGTGGAGGCGGACTGGATGGTGATCCCCCGCTCCCTCTCCAGGTCCATCGAGTCCATCTTGGCGCCGACGCCGTCTTTGCCGTCCACGTCGTGTATCTCGTGGATCCGTTTCGTGTAGTAAAGGATCCTCTCGGTCAGCGTGGTCTTCCCCGAATCGATGTGGGCGCTGATGCCGATGTTCCGGATCCGTTCGATTCCGCCGCTCATCACTCTCCGTCCTTGCGTCCTGCTCTACCGACCGCTGGTTCGGGCGTGAACCGCCCCTTTCGCGGGCAGGCGAAACGCCCCCGGCGGGTGCCGGGGGCGCGACCGGGCCGTCGTCGAGATGGTTCGCCTCTCATCGATCCGCCGATCGGACCGGGTCCGAGGCGAATTAGTAGTATAATTGTTTTCGCCCTCTCCGCGCAAGACTTGATTGGGGTTTTTCGCCCCTCGGGGGTCGGCGCGCGGGGGGGACGGTCGGCTCCGGGGCTCCCGCCGAGGCGGCGGGCCGGAGGATCCTATTCCGCCGCCGCCGTCTCGTTCCGCCCCGCGGGCTTTCCCCCCTTTCGCGGATCCGAGGCGGCCTCGTAGCCGTCGCCGGCGCGGCGGATCAGCTGCGCCTGTCCGATCACCTCCATCCGCTCCATGTGGTGTCCCTTGCCGAAGAGATCCAGCTGGACGCCGCTGTCGATTCCCCGCTCCAGATAGAGGTCGTTCGGCATCCACTGATGATGAAAACGGGGGAGGGAAACCGCCTTTTCCGCGTCCATGTCGAATAAGACCACGTTCAGGAGCGCCTGGATCGTGGCGCTGATGATGCGCGGCCCCCCGGAAGCCCCGGCCAGCGCGACCGGCCCGTCGTCGTCCAGGAGGATGGTGGGACACATGCTGGAGAGGGGGCGTTTCCCCGGCGCGGGCAGGTTCCGATCGTCGTGATAAAGGCCGTAGGCGTTCGGCACCCCCCGGCGGGTGAGGAAGTCGTCCATCTCGTTGTTGAGACAGAAACCGTAGGGCTCGACGACGATCAACGACCCGAACTCCAGGTTGATCGTTTCGGTGCCGCTCGCCGCGTTTCCCCACCGGTCGACGACGCAGTAGTGGCTCGTTCCCCCGTCCTCGGGGAGGAGCGCCGGCGTGCCGTACTCCCCCGGCGGGTGGGAGCGGCCGTCGATTCGCGCGGCGAGAGCGATCAGGTAGTCCGGCGCGAGGAGGCGCTCCAGAGGGACGTCCACGAACTCCGGGTCTCCCATCCAGGCGGCTCGGTCGGCGAAGGCGTGTTTCTCCGCCTCGGCGACCAGGTGGATATAGGCGGCCGATCCCGGCTTCTCCGCGGCCGGGTTCCGTTCGAGCGCCTCCAGGATCCCGAATGTCTGCAGAAGCGCCGTGCCGCCGCTGGAGGGCGGGGGCATGGCGAGCACCCGGAGCCCGCGGAAGCTCCCCTCGAGTGGTTTCGTCTCCACCGGTTCGTAACGGCGCAGGTCCTCCCGGGTGAGGTCGCCGCCGCCCATGCGAACCGCCGCGACGATCGCCTCGGCGATCGGACCGTCGTAGAATGCGGCCGCCCCGTCCCGAGCGATCAAGCGGAGCGCCTCCGCCTGTTCGGGAAGGCGGATCCGATCCCCCTCGCGCACTTTTCCTTCGCGGAGAAATCGTTTCCACACGAAGGGAAAACGCTCCTTCCAGGCGGGCCTCTCCTCGAACCAGGCGATCACCTCGGCGGCGCTTTTCCCGTAGTGGGCGTCCGCCTCGAACCCCTCCTCGGCGGCGCGGATCGCCGGGGCGAGCGCCGCCGCCCGATCGAGGACGCCGTAGCGCTCCAGCGCCAGGAGAAGCCCCGCCGGCGTTCCGGGGACCGCGGCCGCGTGAGCCCCCCATAGGCTCGCCTCCGGTTCCAACCCTTCGTAATAGTCCGGGCCGCAGGCGCCGGGCGCCCGCTCCCGGTGATCGATCGCCACCTCCCGCGGGCCCTCCGCGTCCCCCCGCAGGTGGAGGAGGAGGAAACCGCCGCCGCCGATCCCGCAGGAATAGGGGCGGACCACGCCGAGGCAGAAGGCGGTCGCCACCGCCGCGTCGACCGCGTTTCCGCCCGCCTCGAGCATTTCCAGGCCCGCCCGGCTCGCCGTCTCGTGGTCCGCCGCGACCACGCCTCCGGTCCAGACATCCCCCGCCGTCGCCCTTCCGGTGATTCCGATCGCCAGAAGGACGGTTGCCGCCCACCGTCCCCGGTTGCCCGCCATGCCCTCTCCCTTCCGGTGCTCCGCCGCCGCGCAATTACATTCCCTGCGCGCGAAGATGCGAAACCTGTTATGTTTTTCTTCAGCGAAAGGAGTCCGAAACGATGATTCGCCCGCACCCCGATTTCCGAGCCTCATCCCGGAGAGCGATCGCCGCGGCGGCCCCTCTCCTTTTCCTGTTGTTTCTGTTGGCGCCGACCGGCTGCTCCGATCGCGCCTCCTCCGATTCGATCGCCGGTTACCAACTCGTGCCGGTGACGCGGGGGGAACTGATCGTCACCGCCTCGGCGTCCGGCTCCATCGAACCGGTCCGGGTCGTGGAGGTCAAGTCGAAAGCGTCCGGCGAAATCCTCCGGATGCCCGTCGAGAGCGGCGACCGGGTGGAACGCGGCGCGATTCTGGTCGACCTGGACCGGGACGAAGTGAGGAGTTCCCTCGCCCAGGCCGAGGCGGACGTGGAGGAGGCGCGGGTGCGGCTCCGGGTGGCGGAGGCCCGTCTCACCCGCTCCAGTCAGCTGAGCGAGGCGGGCCTGCAATCGGAGGAGGAGCACGAAAACGTGGTGCTGGAGCACGCCCAGGCGCGAACCCAGCTCGTGAAGGCGGAGAATGTGCTCGATCTCGCCAAGGAGCGTTTCGCCGACGCCACGGTGCGCGCGCCCATCACCGGCCGGGTGATCACCAAGGAGGTCGAGGAGGGGCAGATCATCAGCAGCGCCACCACGCAGGTGAGCGACGGCACGCTCCTTCTCACCATGGCGGATCTCACGGAGGTGCAGATCCGGACCCTGGTGGACGAGACGGACATCGGATTGATCCAGGCCGGTCAGGAGGCGGAGGTGACCGTCGACGCCTACCCGCGACGGCGTTTTCTCGGCCGGGTGATCAAGGTGGAGCCTCAGGCGGTGATCGAACAGAACGTGACCACGTTTCCCGTCTTGGTGCGCATCCCGAACGAAGACGGGCTCCTTCTTCCCGGCATGAACGCCGACGTGGAGGTTCGGATCGATCGCCGCGAAAACGTGCTCACCGTCCCCAACGAGGCGATCCGCTCCGAGAAGGACGCGATTTACGTGGCCGGCGCCCTCGGAATGGATTCGGACGTCGCCGAGGCGGCGCTCCGGAGCGAGGAGCGGCAATCGGGACGTTCCGTCGGGATCGTCTTCAAGCCGGTCGATTCCGGCGACAGCAGCGCCTCCGACGCCGGGTCGGCCGCGGCGCGCTTCCGCCTCATCCGGGTGGAATTGGGGCTCCGCAATTGGAACGAAACGGAGGTCCTCTCCGGTCTCGAGGAGGGGGATAGGGTGGTGGTCACACTCTCCACCGGCCTTCTCCGGCAGCAGGAGCAGATGAAGGAGCGGGCGGAGCGTTGGGGAGGAATGCCGGGGATGAAGAAGGACAAGAGCAAGAGCCAATGATCATTCATGCCGAAACGATTCGCGTCGCCGTTCAGGAGCTGCGGCGCAATTTCATGCGGTCGCTGCTCACCACGCTCGGCATCATCATCGGCGTGTCGGCGGTGATCACCACCGTCGCCCTCGGCGAGGGGGCGCAGCGGGCGGTGCAGGAACGGATCGAGGCGATGGGAACCGACCTGCTCACCGTCTATCCCGGCCAGTTCCGCCGTCACGGCGTCGGACGGGGGGGGGCGAACCTGACCGTGGACGACGCCCCCGCGCTGGAGCGATCCTCCGCCGCCGTCCTGGAGACGGTTCCCGAGATCACCGGCTCGCTGCAGGTGGAGTACGGCAACCGGAACGCCAACGTCACCGTGACCGCGACGACCGCCAACTTCGCCCGGGTAAACAACTTCAAAATACAATCCGGAAAGTTTTTCGACCCCTCCGACCTGCAGGCGAGGCGGCGGGTGGCGGTGATCGGCTCGGCGATCCCGACCACGCTCGGCGTGCCGGCGGCGCGTCTCCTCGGCGCGCAGATCCGGATTCGCGGTATCTCGTTCGACGTGATCGGCGTGCTGGAGGAGAAGGGGGCTCAGGGTTGGTCCAACGAGGACGAGCAGGTGATCGTTCCTCTCTCCACGGGCCAGTACCGGGTCTTCGGCACCGATCTGGTCCGCCGGATCGGCGTCCGGCTCGCCCCCGACGCGGACATGGAAATCGCCATGCTCGAGATCGAGAGGACGCTTCGCCGCGAACACCGGCTCCGGCCGGAGGCGGAGAACGACTTCTCCGTCTTCAGCCGGACCGAACTGATCGGCACCCTCGAGGAGACCACCCAGACCTTTACCTTCCTGGTGGCGGGAATCGCCGCGGTCAGTCTTCTGGTGGGCGGGATCGGCATCATGAACATCATGCTCGTTTCGGTCACCGAGAGGACCTCGGAGATCGGCGTCCGCAAGGCGATCGGCGCCCGGCGCCGAGACATTCTGAGCCAGTTCCTGGTGGAAGCGGTGGCGATTTGCGTGCTCGGCGGCCTGCTCGGGATTTTGGTCGGCTCGGGGGGCGCGGTCATTCTCTCCCGCTTCGCCGACTGGAACACGGTCCTCTCGCCGCGGGCGGTTCTCCTCGCGATCCTCTTCAGCACCGGCGTGGGCCTCTTCTTCGGGATCTACCCCGCGCGCCGCGCCGCCGCGATGGACCCCATCGCCGCTCTCCGGCACGAGTAGCCGCCGACCCGCGCCTCTTCTTTCTACCGTCCCAACATGATGAAAGGAACGCTGAGGAGGAGGGGGAGCACCAGCCAGCCGATCAGGCACACCTCCAACGCCCGCCGGGTGCTCGTGTAGTCGAGCGCCTGCCGCACCGCGACCACCATCGCCGCGAGCATCCAGAGGAGCCCCACCGCGTAGACGACGAAGCGGATCGGCGGAATCACGCCGAGGGCGAGGAGGATCCCCGGCGCGCTGGAGAAACCGATGGTTCGAAGGAGTTGACCGAGGTCGGCGTCGGTCTGGCGTTCCGGGAGGAGGCGCGTGCCGATCCAGTAGACCAGGTTCGCCCAGAGGAACCAGCCGGCGAGGGCGAGGACGGCGCCGGCGAATAGACCCCGAAGCCCGGCGAGGGAGAGGGTCCCCACGCCGCCGGCGAGACCGAAGAGAAGGACCGCGGCGATCGCCTGGCCGAGGGATTCCTCGTCCGCCTCCACTTCCTCGAACAGCGTCGCGTCGAGCCGGGCCGCGCGGATCAGGCGATCGGTAAACTGGGACATGAACCTTTCCTCCACGAGGCGAGCCGGAATCGATCCCCGCGTCGTCCGGACCGTAAACGATCGAGCGCCGCGTTGTCAATCCGCCCCCGCGGCGTCCGCCCACCCTTCCGGTTCCGGTGGACGAAGAGGCGCGGCCGCGGTAGTTTAGTCGAAAGGGCGTAACGCTCCAACGGAGCGGGGGCGGCAATCAACCGATCGAGGCGAGGGACCGATGGCGACGGCGAAGAAAAAGACGGCGAAGAAGGGAACAGGAAAGAGGACCACGAAAAAAACCGCGGCGAAGACCGTGAAGAAAAAAACGGGGAAGAAGAAAGGCGCTCGCGCGGGGACCGGCCGGAGCGGGGCGAAGAAGCCCGCCCGGAAGCGCGCCGCGCGGAAGGACGGTCTGAAACCGGCGCCCGCCCACACGGCGCTCTCCCCGGACCGTCTCTGCTGGCGGTGCGACCCGGATTGTTTTCGTTTCAAGGACACTTCCACGATCCGGCCTCTCGGAGAGACCGTCGGCCAGGACCGAGCCGTGCGGGCCATCGAGTTGGGGGTAAGCCTCCGCTCGCCCGGGTACAACATCTACGTGAGCGGCCAATCCGGCACGGGCAAGATGACCACCGTCACCCGAATCCTGGACCAGGCGCGCTCCCGTTGCCGCGCCCCCCGCGATTTCGCCTATGTCTATAACTTCAAGAATTCGTATCAGCCCCTGCTCCTCGTTTTCCCGAAGGGAGGGGGGATCCGTTTCCACCGCCGGATGGACGATCTGGTTCGCGTGCTCAGGAAGGAACTCCCCGCCACCCTCGAGGGGGGAACTTTCGCGGAACAGCGGGAGACCCTCGCCGAGGCGTACATCAAGAAACAGAAGGGGCTCTTCGTTTCCTTCGAGGAGGAACTCAAGAAGAACGGCTTCATTCTGAGCCAGATCCGGATGGGGGCGATGTCGCGCCCGGAGATCATGATCCCCGTCGGCGACAAGGCCTTTTCG
This sequence comes from Candidatus Eisenbacteria bacterium, assembly GCA_016930695.1. Taxonomy (NCBI): domain Bacteria; phylum Candidatus Eiseniibacteriota; species Candidatus Eiseniibacteriota bacterium. Next base: position 82,100 of record JAFGGD010000012.1, on the reverse strand, counting down.
GTGGAGCAGCTGGCCATCCTGGTGGAGACGGGGCAGATCGAACTTCCCGGCGAGGTCGACCTGGAGGCGATGAAGACGAAGGAAGCCGGTTTCCGGAAGCGGATGCGGGAGGTGATGAAGACCTCCCGGCGGCTGAACGCGGAGTTGGCGGAGCGTCTCGAGCGCCTCGAGCGCCGCGCCGTGTCCGATCTGATCGGCGACATCATCGCCGACATCCAGGAGGAGTTCGCCGACAACGAGAAAGTGTGCGCCTATCTGGCGGACCTGACCGAGCACATTCTGACTCACTTGACGGAACTGAAGGCGATCCACAACCAGGAGAAGGAGCCGCGCCCCCTCGGCGCCGGCAACCCCGGGGATCCCTATCTCCCGTACCGCGTGAACGTCATCCTGGACAACTCGGGCACCGACACGTGCTCCATCGTCAAGGAGACCAACCCGACCTACAACAACGTGTTCGGGACGATCGAGAGAACCGTGACCCACATCGGCCAGACCGTGACCGATTTCACCAAGATCAAGGCCGGCTCGATTCTGCAGGCGGACGGCGGCTTCCTGGTGCTGAACGCGGTGGACGCCCTTTCCGAGCCCGGGCTGTGGAAGACGCTCAAGCGCGTGCTGATGCACCGCGAGCTGGTGATCCAGGGGATCGAGGGACTCTTCCAGCTCTCCACGGTGAGCCTCAAGCCGGAGCCGATCCGGCTGGAGACGACGGTGATCCTGATCGGACCGCCCTATCTTTATTTTCTACTCCACCAGTACGACGAGGACTTCCGCAAGATCTTCAAGGTCCGGGCCGACTTCGACCAGGAGATCCGGCTGAACGAGGAGGCGGTGCAGAAGTACGCCTCCTTCGTGGCGCGCATGTGCGACCGGGAGGGGCTGCGGCCTTTCCGTCCCGAGGCGGTCGCCCGCCTCATCGAGCACGGCGTGCGCGCCGCGGGAGGGCGGGAGCGGGTCACCAGCCACTTCGGCGAGATCGCCGACGTGATCCGCGAATCGAGTTTCTGGGCGGAGCAGAGCGGCCGGAAGCGGGTGAGCGGCGAGGCGGTGGAGAGGGCGCTCCGGGGCCGCCGGGACCGGATCGATCTCGTGGAGGAGAAGGTGCGCGACCGGTACCGGGAGGGGCTGGTGCTGATCGACACCGGCGGTTCCCGCGTCGGCCAGGTGAACGGTCTGGCCGTGCTCGCCTACGGCGAACACCGCTTCGGAATCCCCTCGCGGATCACCGCCGCCGTCGGCGTGGGGAAGGCGGGGATCGTCAACGTGGAGAGGGAGGCGAAGCTCTCCGGGAACACCCACGACAAGGGGGTGCTGATCCTGACCGGCTACCTGCGCGAGAACTTCGCTCGTAAATCGTCTCTCGGCCTTACGGCGAGCATCTGCTTCGAGCAGTCCTATGGAGGCGTGGACGGCGACAGCGCCTCCTCCACCGAGCTGTACGCGATTCTCTCGGCGATCGCCGGCGTTCCGATCCGGCAGGACCTGGCCGTTTCCGGCTCGGTGAATCAGAAGGGGGACGTCCAGGCGGTGGGCGGGATCAACGAAAAGGTGGAGGGGTTCTTCGCGCTCTGCAACGAGAGGGGCCTCACCGGCGAACAGGGGGTTCTGATCCCCGAGTCGAACGTGCCGGATCTGATGCTGCGGGAAGAGGTGCGCCGCGCCGTGGAGAAGGGGAGTTTCCACATCTATCCGATCTCCCGGATCGAGCAGGGGATCGGGCTTCTTACCGGCGCGGAGGCGGGCGAGCCGAACGAAAAGGGGGAGTGGCCCAAGGGGACCCTCTACGCCCGTATCCAGGAGAGGTTGCGGGAGCTGGAGAAGGGTTCCGCGCCGGTCCGCCGCCGGGGGGCGCGCAAGAAGAAGTAAACGGTTCACCGCCGAAAGAAAAGGTCCCGGCGTTCTCTCGCCGGGACCCTTTTAACACGCGCTCTTTTCCGTCAGAAACCGATCGGATCGGGGCGATCCGGATCGATTCCCAACTCCTCCCGCGCCCGGGCCGCCGCCGCGGCGTCGAAGGTTCCCTCCCGGGCGAGGGCGGCGAGGGCCGCGCAGGCGATGTGCGCCGCGTCCACCTCGAAGTGGCGGCGGAGTCCTTCCCGGGTGCCGCTCAGCCCGTACCCGTCGGTGCCGAGCGCGCGGAAGGGCCCGGGCGCCCAGCGGGCGATCATTTCCGGCACCGCGCGCACCCAGTCCGAGACGGCCACGATCGGCCCCGCCCCTTCCTCGAGGGCGCGGGTCACCAGAGGCTTCTCCTCCTCCTTCTCCGGCCGGAGCAGGTTGCGACGCTCCACGGCGAGGGCGTCGGCGCGGAGCCTCTGCCAGCTCGTGGCGCTCCACACGCGAGCCGAAACGCCGTAGCGTTCCTCCAAAATCTCCGCCGCGGCGAGCGCCTCCCGAAGGATCGCCCCGCTCGCCACGAGACGCGCCTCCGGGCCGCCGCGCTTCTCCGTCGCCCGGACCGGGTGGATCCCCTCCACGATCCCCCGCTCCGCCCCTTCCGGCATCGGCGGCATTCGATAATTTTCGTTGTAAAGGGTAATGTAGTAGAAGCAGTCCTCCTCGCGTTCCGCCATCGCCGCGATCCCCTCGCGGACGATCGCCGCCAGCTCGTAGGCGAAGGCGGGGTCGTAGGCGCGGATGTTGGGGATCGTCGACGCCGTCAGGTGGCTGTGGCCGTCGTTGTGCTGCAGCCCCTCGCCGGCGAGGGTGGTCCGCCCGGCGGTGGCGCCGAGGAGAAAGCCGCGCCCCTTCTGGTCGCCGAAGGACCAGATCAGATCGCCGGTCCTCTGGAAGCCGAACATGGAGTAGAAGACGTAGAAGGGGATCATCGGGAGGCCGTGTGTGGCGTAGCTCGTGCCGGCGGCCGTGAAGGACCCCATCGCTCCCGCCTCGGTGATCCCCTCCTCGAGGATCTGCCCGTTCTTTTCCTCGCGGTAACGGAGGAGGAGGTTGTGGTCCACCGGCTCGTAGAGCTGCCCCTTCTGCGCGTAGATCCCCACCTCCTTGAAGAGGGCGTCCAAACCGAAGGTGCGCGCCTCGTCCGGCACGATCGGCACGATCCTCTTACCGATCTTCTCGTCCCGCACGAGCGCGCGGAGGATCCGGGCGAAGGCCATGGTGGTGGAGACCTCCTGCCCCTCCGGCGTGCCCGCGCCGAACTCGGCGAAGAGCTTCTCCTCCGGCGCCGGAAGCGCCTCGGAAGAAATGCGGCGCGCCGGCAGGGAACCGCCCAGCGCGCGGCGCCTCTCCTTCAAATAGCGCACCTCCTCGCTCTCCTCGCCCGGATGGTAGTAGGGGGGCGTCTTCTCCAATTCATCGTCCGGAATCGGCAGCTCCAGCTTGTCGCGGAAGGCGCGGAGCTGTTCCACGTTCAGCTTCTTCAGCTGGTGGGTGACGTTCTTCCCCTCGAACCCCTCGCCGAGCGCCCATCCCTTGACGGTCTTGACCAGAATCGCCGTCGGCCGGCCCGTCGGCTCGGCGGCGCGGGCGAAGGCGGCGTAAACCTTCCGATAGTCGTGGCCGCCCCGGCGGAGATGCCAGATCTGCTCGTCCGTCAGATCCCGGGCCATCGCGGCGAGCCGCTCGTCGCCGCCGAAGAAGTGCTCCCGCACGAAGGCGGGACCCTCCACGCTGTAGCGCTGGAACCAGCCGTCCACCGTCGTGTTCAGGCGGTGCAGAAGCGCGCCGGTCTCGTCCTTCTTGAGAAGCTCGTCCCATTCGCGGCCGAGCACCACCTTGATCACCCGCCAGCCGGAGCCGCGGAAGACCGCTTCCAGCTCCTGGATGATCTTGCCGTTGCCGCGGACCGGGCCGTCGAGCCTCTGCAGGTTGCAGTTCACCACGAAGATCAGGTTGTCCAACTCCTCGTTCGCCGCGAGGTGGAGCGAGCCGAGCGACTCCGGTTCGTCGGTCTCGCCGTCGCCGACGAAACACCATACCCGGCTCTCCGCCGTGTCCCGGAGGCCGCGGTTCATCAGGTAACGGTTGAAGCGCGCCTGGTAGATGGCGTTCAACGGACCGAGCCCCATGCTGACGGTGGGGAACTCCCAGAAGTCGGGAAGGCGGCGCGGGTGGCAGTAGGAGGGAAGGCCCCCCTCCTCCGTTTCGCGGCGGAAATGGTCGAGCGACTCCTCGCTCAGGCGTCCCTCCAGAAAGGCGCGGGAGTAAATCCCCGGCGCGGCGTGTCCCTGGAAGAAGACGTGGTCGCCGGAGCGCTCCTCCGTCCTCGCCCGGAAGAAATGGTTGAAGCCGACCTCGTAGAGAGAGGCGGCGCTCGCGTAGGTGGAGATGTGCCCGCCGATCCCGGGGAAGCGGCTGTTGGCCCGGCTCACCATCGCCATCGCGTTCCAACGGACGATCCGCCGGATCCTCTTCTCCATCCATTCGTCGCCGGGAAACTCCGGCTCCTCCTCCGGCGGGATCGTGTTCATGTAGGGGGTCTGGATCAGCTCCATTCCGAGCTTGTCCATCTCGGCGCGGCAGAGAACGCGGCGTAGGAGAAAGCGGGCCCTCTCCGGTCCGTCGCGGCGGAGGACGCCGTCCAGAGCCTCCACCCACTCGGCGGTCTCCAGAGGATCGAGATCGAAGAGCTGCGGCACGCAGGAACGCGGTTCCATCGGATTCCCCCCGGGAGAGGGCGGCTCGCCCTCGTTGGTTTTCGCGATCGCAGGCGGGACCGGCTCGGCGCCCGCCGCTTCGATCAGCATAGGGGAGCGGCGGCGGCCGGGCAACAGGCGCGGCGTTTTCCCACGCCGAACCGGACTCAGGAGCGCGCGCGCTCGGGCCCCAGAACCGCGCGGAGCGTCTCCTCGATCGGCGCGGCCGTCCATCCCAGTTCACGGCGTGCCCTCTCGGAGGAGTAGATCCAGCGATAGCGGGCGAGCCGGGCGCGGGTTCGCATCCGATCGGGGGAGCGGCCGGCGAGGAGCGCCGCCGGCGCGAAGAGGCGGTAGAAGAGGGAGAAGAGGGGGCGGGGGATCGGCGGAAGGGGAGGGGCGGTCCGCACCCACGGCCGGAGAAGGCGGAGCGCCGTCGCCCAGTCCACGTCCGCGCCGGTCAGAAGATAGCGCCTTCCCGGGAGGCCGCGCGCGGAGGCGAGGAGAATCCCCCGGGCCACGTCTTCCGCGCCGACCAGGTTCAGCGTGACGGGCGGCGCCGGAAGGGGGAGGCGGAGGAGTACCGTCCAACGGGGAAGACGTTCCACGGCGCGGAGAGGGGGCGGTTCGCCGCGGGAGAGGAGGCGCGCCCTTTTTCGGACCGATGCGCGGGAGCCGAGCACCACCGAAGGGTTCACCACGACGACGGGCGGGCCGGCGGGGCGCGGCGGCAGTCCGGCGGGGGAAGGGGTTCCGGGAGGCGCGAGGAGATATTCCTCCGCGGCTCTTTTGGAGTCGAAGTAGGGGTTTCGGGCGGCGCCCAGGTTCCAGGGGGAGTCCTCGTTCACCGCTTCGCCGTCCTCCGACGCGCCCACGGCGCCGATGGTACTGACGTGAAGGAAAAGCGCGGCGCCGGCGCGGGCGGCGGCGGCGTAGAGTCTCGCCGTTCCGTCCCGGTTCGTCTCCCACTGCTCCGCCGCGTCGCCGCCGGAGATGCGGACCGGCGCGGCGAGATGGTAAACCGTCCGCGCCCCCTCCATCGCCCGCTGGAGCCGCTCCGCCCCCGCTTCGCTCCGGTCGGCGAGGTCGCCCGGCACGGGCCGGACGCGCAGATCCCCCCACGCCTCGGGCGGACAGGGGCGGCGGAGAAGGACGCGCGGCTCGATCCCTTCCCGGTTCAGGAGCGCCGTGAGGTGCGTCCCGATCGTGCCGGTCGCGCCGGTCACCAGGATGGGAGCCATCTTTCTCCTCGGCGTTTTCGGAACCGGATGCCTTCTCTCTCGCCTCGCCCGATCGAAGAGAATCCGGTTCCTAATAGAGCCCTCGATAGGGTCCGCCGGATCAGCTTTTGTCCGCCAGCTCGTTGAACCGTTCCACCCCGTCCAGGACGATGTCCACCGCGCTCTTCCAGAACTCGGGCCGCGCCAGGTCCACGCCCAGGTGCTTCCGCGCGGCATCCTCGCAGGTCATCCGTCCCGTGTCCTTCAGCAGGTTCTCGTAGCGCTTCGCGAAGGCCGGTCCCTCCGCCGTCGCCCGGGCGTAGATGCCGTTGCTGAACAGATACCCGAAGACGTAGGGGAAGTTGTAGAAGGGCATGGATGTGATATAGAAGTGCAGTTTCGACGCCCAAAAGAGTGGGTGATATCCTTCCGGGTCGAGACCGTCGCAGTACGCCTCTTTCTGGGCGCGCGTCATCATCTCGTCCAGCTCCTCCGGGCCGAGAGCCCCCTTCGCCCGCGCCTCGAAGAAGGCGGACTCGAAGAGGAAACGGGCGCGCAGGTTCATCATCATCGTGACCGCCTCCTCCGCCTTTTGGGCGAGGAGTGTGAGCCGCTCCGCGTCCGATTCGGCCGTCTCCAGCGCGGCGTCCAGGAGGAGCGTCTCGCAGAAGGTGCTCGCCGTCTCCGCCAGCGTCATCGGGTACTGGGTCGTCCAGAAGGGGAGTTCCCGGATCAGCCACGTGTGATAGGCGTGCCCCAGCTCGTGGCCGATGGTCGACACGCCTCCATAGGTTCCGCCGAAGGTGGTGAAGATCCTCGTCTCTCGGTGGATCGGGAAATCGGTGCAGAAGCCGCCCGCACGCTTCCCCGGCCGGTCCTCCGACTCGATCCATCCCTTTTCGAAGACCATGGCGGCGAAGTCGCGCAGATCGGGGCTGAAGCCGCCGAAGTGCTCCAGGATGAACGCCGCTCCTTCGTCGTAGGTGTAGCCTCGGCCGCTCCCGCCGATGGGCGCGTTCTGGTCGTACCATTTCATCCGGTCGATGCCGAGGAGGCGGCACTTCCGTTCCATGAAGGGGAGGAGGCGCCGGCTCTCGTCGGCGACCACGCCCCACATGGCGTCCAGCGTTTCCCGGCGGATGCGATTGATGCGGAGGGGCTCGTCTAGCGCCGAGTCCCATCCCCGGTGTTTGTACAGGCCGAGGCGAAAGCCGGCCTGATTGTTGAGCGCCATGGCGGTCGGGTGCGCGACGGACCGCCAGGCCTCCTCCAGCTTCTCGAAGGCGAGGCGCCTCGTCTCCCGGTCCGGGTTCTCCATCTTGTTGTGGAGCTGGCCCATGGAGATACGGCTCGTCTCTCCCCCCTCGGTCCATTCGGCGCGGAGCGATCCGGCCATCTTCTCGTAGAGCCGGCTCCAACCGTGGTAGCCGTCCACGGCGAGTTCCTCGGCGAGCACCTCCCGGTTCGTGTCCATCTTGAGGCGCATCACCTCGCGCTGCTCCTCGAGGGGGAAGGCGATCGCGATTAGTTCCTCCCTCGCGAGGAAGGCGCGCCATTCCTCGTCGCCGGCGGAGAGCAGAAGCGTGCCGAGCCGGGTCCGGTAGCTTCTCTGGCGCGCGTTCATCGCCTCCGCGCGCGCCATGAGCAGGTCGGCCCGCCCGTCCTCGACGTTCCGCGCCTGGAGGCATTCGATGAAGGCGATCGCCTCCCACACGTCGCGGGCGATCTTTTGGAGTTCAAGCGCCGCCCGCGCCCATTCCCCGCCGGGCCGCTCCGGCAGGGCGGCCAGGACCTTTTCGTATCCGTCCAGCGCGCGGTCGCATTGGTCCAACAGCCGCGCGAAATCGGCCGACCCGCTTCCCCCTTCGTAGAGGGAATCCAGGTTCCAGTTGATCGGATAGGTTCCCATGAGGCGTTCCTTTCTCGTCGATGTCCCGGGGGCGGGGCGCGCCGCGCCGCCCGCCCGGTGGGCCGATGGCTATTTCGTTTTCTTCGGGCGAATGACGGCGAAGGCGCTCGCCATGCCGTGCAGATGCGTCGCGCCTGCGACGGGGCCGAGCGCGCCTCCGCAGTAGAATCCTCCCAGCGGAAGGTCGCCGAGGTGTTCCCGCACAAGCCGGGTCTCCGTTTCCGGCTCGCCGTAGAGACCCTCGCCGCGCGCCTCGTCGGGGAAGAGGAGCACGCAACGGTTCCGCGACGCCCGGTCCTCCGACGCGATTCGGGCGAGTCTCTTGGCGAGACCGACCCGCGCGGTCCTCTTGTCCCGCAGATGAAAGCGGATCATCTGGCCGGGGCGGAGCGTTTCCCCCACGAGCATCGCCCCCGTCTCCGGGTCCTGCCCCATCAGCGCCCGGATCAGATAGGAGCCGGCGCCGGCCTCTTCCAAAAGGGAATCCTGTTGCACGCCGACCATCAGGTCCCGGACCCCCGCCTTCCGGTTCCTGTCCGGCAGGGATCCCAGAAGCCGGGGGATCGTCTCCAGGGGAGAGCGCCCGTCCAGCTCGATCAACAGGCCGCCGTCGCAACGGGTCACGCGCATCGGATCGCCGACGGGGCGGCACCCCTGCACGACCTCGGCGCGCATCTCCACGTTTCCCGCCATTGCGAGAAGGACGATCCCGTCGGACCGAGTCTCATTCCCGAGAAAGAGGGCGTTTCCCCCCATCTTGCGGGCGCCGCCGGCGAGGCCGCCCAGCTTCGGGCTCGACGGGTAGGCATAGTCGAGGCCGGAAAGGATATTTCCGGGGTGAAAAGTAAAGGGATCGGCGAAAACCAGGAAGGAGGGGACCGGTTCGGGGGGGACGTCGAGCAGTTTCTGCCACGCCGTCCGGGGCGCGTCCATGTCGGGGAGGTCCGAAGAGTGGAGCGCCGTGGCGGTGAGGATCGAACCGGGGATGTGCGCCGCCGTGAGGGAGAGCCCCGGCGCGCCCAACCCCTCGCGGCCGTCGCCGATCACCTCCCGGGCGCTGCAGCCGATCAGCACGTGGTGCGGAAGGGCCATCTGCAGCATCTCGGGGAACTCGGCGTAGCGGTCGTGGAAATCGCGGGAGAGGAAGGCGAGCACCAGGTCGATGCTCTTCCCCGCCAGCTCCACCCGGACGCGGCCGGCGGCGTACTCCACCGCCTCCTCGAGAACGGGCGACTCGCCGAAAGCGGAAACCCAGAGCATCGCCTACGGCTCCTCTTCCCCGATGGCGACGCGGCGCCGGAGAGACCGGAGGAGGCCTTCCAGCCTGAGGCGCGTCACGGGCCGCGGCGCGGCGCGTCGAATCTCCTCCAGCTTCTCCCGCGCCGCCCGCTCCCCCTCCCGGACCAGCCCCTCCGCCTGGGAGAACTCGGACCAGTGCAGATCGCCGACGTTCGGCCGGATCACCACGTCCGCCTCCATCAGTTCGTAGTTTTCCAGCTGGCGGGCGAGGATCTCCGCGGCCCGGCGCGTGACGGTGCGGGCGTTCCGGAACTCCGTCGCCGTGCAGATGTCCCGGTCCACCGTCACCGCCACCACCACGTCCGCCCCCGCCGCGCGCGCCACCGAGATGGGGACCAGGCAGATCGCGCCCCCGTCGGAGAGGATCATCTCCCCCTCCTTCAGAGGTTCCACCGCCCCCGGGACGGCGCAGCTCGCCATCACCGCCTTCCGGAGCGATCCGGTCTCGTGCGCCACCAACCGTCCGCTTTTCAGGTCGGTGGCGACGGCGCGGAAGGGAATCCGCGTCTCATCGATTTGTATATCGGGTATGAAATAGTTGATGACGGTGCGGAACTCCTCGGCGGAGAGGATCCCCGGCTTGAACATGGCCTGCACCACGAGGAACCGGTTCTGCAGAAACGACTGGAGGCGTTCTTTCCAGTTCCGCTCCTCGCCCGCGTGAGCCCTCTCGATCGCCCGGATCGCGGAGTCGCGGAAATCGGCGCCGTGGATGTAGTCGATCGCCTTCCGCTCCAGCTCCTCCGGCCCGATCCCCGCGGCGTACACGGCCCCGACCAGCGCGCCGATGCTCGTCCCGGCGATCAGGTTGATGGGGATCCCTTCCCGTTCCAGGACCTTGAGCACGCCGATGTGGGCGATGCCCCGCGCCCCCCCGCCCCCGAGGGCGAGCCCGATCTTCCGTCCCATCCTCCGAATCCCTTCCTCTCCCGGCGGCCCATCCGCCTCCGGCTATCATAGAGTATGAGCGGGAAAAGGGACAAGCGCCCCCGGAGAACGCGGCTACGGGCTTCCCGCCGCGATAGGTCCGGTGTACAATCATTCGCTTCACCCGAGAGGGACGCCCACCGCCGACAACCGGATTTCCGGGAACCGGGCGCGCCCGGCGGCGCCGGGGAGCGTCTCCCCGGGGGAGGGGAGGGAGAGGGCCTTGCAGCGTCTGGCGGAAAGAATGGGGATCCGGCACGGCCGGGAGATCTTCTCCCTCGCCGCGCCCACGATCCTCACCATGTTCTCCCACACGCTGATGTGGACGGTGGACTCCGCCTTTCTGGGGCACGTCTCCAGCCTCGCCCTCGCCTCGGCGGGACTGGGCGGCATGCTCACCTGGACCGTGTATACACTGTTCAACGGTCTCTCGCGGGTCACCTCCACCTTCGTCTCCCAGGCGGAGGGGAGGCGCGATCTCGGCGCGGTCGGGGACTATACCTGGCAGGGGATCTACATCGCCCTCATCGCCGGCGCGCTCCTCACCGTGGGCGGCTACTACAGCCACATCGTCCTCGGCTGGACGGGGAACGCCCCGGACATTCAGCAGAACGCCTACGTCTACGTCCGCTACCGCACCCTCTCCGCGACGGCCACGCAGCTGCTGATGTGCCTCACCGGATTCTTCAACGGCCGCAAGGACATGAAGACGCCGATGTACGCCGGCGTCGGCGCGAACGTGCTGAACGTGATCCTCGACGCGATTCTCATCTTCGGGTGGGAGGGGATCCCGGTCGGCGGCGCGCGCCTCTTCGCCTCCCCCGCGATGGGGCTGAAGGGGGCGGCGATCGCCACAAGCATCGCGGTCTTCGCCAACGCGGCGGTCCTCCTTATGGTCCTCTTCGGGCGGAAGATCTTTCGCGTCCGCTACAAGATCCACCTCCCACGCGTCCCCGCCCTCGCCAAGATCGCCGACCTGGTGCGGGTCGGTTTTCCGGCGAGCATCGGCAACTTCATCGACATGCTCTCCTTCTTCCTCTTCACGGCGCTGATCGGAAGGACCGGTGAGGCGGGGCTCGCGGCGAGCCAGATCACGATCCAGATCCTCTCCTTCTCCTTCATGCCCCTCTGGGGGCTCACCATCTCCGCGACCGTTCTGGTGGGGAACGAGATCGGCAAGGGGGACCTGGACCGCGCGGAGCGCTACGGGAACGAGGCGTACCGGATCGCCGTCTACTACACCTTCCTTCTCGCGCTTCTCATCGTCGGTCTCGGCCGGCCGATCTTCGGCGTCTTCACCAGCGACCCGCGGGTGCTCGCCTTGGCGGGGGGCCTCGCCGCGCTGGCGGCGCTCTTCCAGGTCTTCGACGGACTCCGCATGATCGGCCTCGGCATCCTCGAGGGGGCGGGGGACACCCGCTTCCCGATGGGACTCGCCTTCGTGACTCTCCTCTGCGTCTTCGTCCCACTCACCTATCTGGCCGTCGAAGTGATGGGGGGGGACGTGCGCCACGCCTGGATCGTGGGGATCTTCAGCTATCTACTGATGGCGGGAGGGACCTATCTGCGTTTCCGCGCGGGGACATGGAGGGGAATGTGCATCTTCTCCGGCGAAGAGGCGGCCCTCGGCGACTGACCGGCGCGGCCGCCCGACAGACCTAACCGCCTGCAATATAATGTGTTGCCGCCAAGGACCCGCGGAGAAAAGGGTCGATTTTTGTCTCCCGTTGTGGTAGAATCGAATCACTCCCCGATGATGGAACCTCTTATCCCACGGGCGGTTCCCGCCCCTTCCCGAAAGCGAGTCGCCATGCTGCGCCTTTACTTCCGTGCGATGCTTCTCAGCCTCGGCATCTCGATACTCCTTTCCCCATGGACCGTTCGCGCCGAATCCGTATCCGCCGATCCAAACGACCCGCTCCCCATCGGCATGACGCCGGAGGAGGAGAGGATTTGGGATGCATACAAGCAAACCCGCGATCTACGCGTCGATCCCCCGCCGACGGCACCGGTACGGAACTGCGCCGAGTGGGAGCCGTGCACGGGTGTTCTGATCGGATATCCGAGCTACTTCGGTCTCCCCGCCTCTCTTTTTCAGGATTTTGACGATGTGGTGACCATCCATATCGCCGTTCCGAGCAGCTACTACAATTCATGCGTAAATTGGCTCGTCTCCAACGGAATCGATACGAGTAAGGTGGAGTTTCTCGTCGAGCCGTTGAACTCCATCTGGACGCGCGACTATGGTCCCTGGTTCGTCTTCGACGGGAACGGCGACATCGGCATCGTCGATCACGAATACAACCGTCCGCGAGCCGATGACAACCGGATCAACGGCTACTTCGGCGCCCAGCAGGGGATCCCCGTCTACGCGCACGGGATGGACCACACAGGCGGCAACTACATGACCGACGGCGCCCACATCAGCATGTCCACCGACCTGGTCTACGACGAGGCGGGGATGTCCGAGGCGGCGGTGGACCAGCTGATGGAGGACTACCTGGGGATCACCACCTACAACGTGGTGGACGACATCAGCTCCAGCGGAATCCATCACATCGACACATGGGGGAAGTTCCTCGACGAGGAGACGGTGCTGATCAAGGAGGTGTGGACCAGCCACTACACCTACGCCGCTCTGGAGCAGAGGGCGACCCTGATCGCCTCCCTGCAGTCCTCCACCGGACGGAACTACACGGTCCACCGGGTCTATTGCTACAGCACCAGCAGCGGCCCGGCGTCGTACACCAACTCCCTCATACTGAACGACAAGATCTACGTCCCCTTCTTCGGGAACTCCACATACGACAACCAGGCGATCGCCGCCTATCAGGCGGCCGCCCCCGGATACGACGTGGAGGGGTACTACTACAGCGGTTTCCTCGACGACGACGCCCTTCACTGCCGCACCAAAGGGGTGATGGATCGCGGGATGCTGCGCGTGTCGCACATTCCCATCCGCGAGGAGATGACCGGGCCGGTCGCCGTCACCGCCTTCGTGGACGACAGGAGCGAGACTGGCCTCTCCGCGGTGGAGCTGCACTACCGTTTCTCCGGCGATTCCTGGCAGACGGTCGCCATGACCGCCCTCGGCGGCGACTACTACGAAGGGGAGATTCCCAACCCGGCGTCGGACACGACCGTGGACTACTACATCCACGCCGAGGACAACGACGGGCGCGCCGAGGGGATGCCCCGCGTGGAGCCGGCGGCGTACTACACCTTCTCGATCCTGCGCGGGATCGACACAGGCGCCGGCGAGGCGGGCGTGCCGGCCGTGACCGTCCTCCATCCCAACCGCCCCAACCCCTTCAACCCGCAGACGACGTTCCGTTTCGACCTCAAATACGAGGATCATGTGGAGCTGACCGTCTTCGACGTGCGGGGGCGCGCGGTGCGGCATCTGGTGGACGGCGCGCGCGACGCCGGGAGCCACGAGGTGGTCTGGGACGGACGCGACGACCGGGGGCGGGAGCTCTCCTCCGGCGTCTACTATTACCGTTTGCGCGCGGCCGGCGTGGTCTACACCCGCCCGGCCGTTCTGGTCCGATAGAGGCCGGAGGCGGCGCAAAGCCCGCGCCGCCACCGGTCCGGTCAGCCGAACCGGTTGGGCTGTTTGACGTTCCGGAGAATCGTTTGTATGTTTTCAGGAGACTCTCAGGGATCCATTCTGTGTCCGAGAAAAGGAGATCACCGATGAACCCATTGTCACCGCGTCCGCCGCGGCGCGCCCTTCTCGGCGCGGCTTTCCTTCTCGCCGCCCTTCTCCTGCCTGTTCTCGCGTTCGCGCAGGACGAGGCGCTCTCGCCGCGTCTCCAAGCGCACAAGGCGGAGGCGGATCGAAAGGCGGAGTTCTTCCGGCAGCTGATGATCGCCGGGCGGCCGACGTCCAACATGGACCTTTATGACGTGAAGCACTACGACGTGGACATCGACCTCGATCCGACCACGGAGTTGGTGAGCGGCACGGTGACCATGACCGCCGAGGTGACCGGCGCCTCGCTCGACGAGGCGGACCTGGATCTCCTGGACAACATGACCGTCTCGGGGGCGACCTCCGGCGGATCGGCGACCACCTGGTCGCACGCGAGCGACGTGGTCACCGTCGACCTGGACCGGACCTACTCGAACGGCGAGACCTTCGTCCTCTCCGTCGATTACAGCGGGACGCCCGCCGCGTCCTGGGGAGGCTTCGGTTTCGACACCTACGACGGCGAGGACATGATCTGGAGCCTGAGCGAGCCGTACGGCGCGCGGACCTGGTGGCCCTGCAAGGACGTCGTGGGGGACAAGGCGGACTCGGTGGACCTGCGCTACCGCGTTCCGGACGACCTGATCGTCGCCGCCAACGGCGTCCTCCTCTCGGTGGACAGCCTGACCACGCCGGGGAAGAAGACCTATCACTGGCACGAGGGTCATCCCATCAGTTCCTACCTCGTCAGCGTCACCGCCTATCCCTACCTGGTCTACTCCGACTGGTACGTCTACGGCGCGAACGACTCGATGGAGATCCAGAACTTCATCTTCCCCGGAAGCGCCGGCACGGTGCCTTCCTACACGGCGCTCACCCCGTCGATGATCGCCTTCATGGACAGCGTCTACGGCGCCTATCCCTTCCTGGACGAGAAGTACGGCCATGCCGAGTTCCTCTGGGGCGGGGCGATGGAGCACCAGACCTGCACGAGCATGGGCTTCTGGGGGGAGGACGTGGTGCTTCACGAGCTTTCCCACCAGTGGTGGGGGGACATGATCTCGCCGATCAGCTGGAACCACATCTGGTTGAACGAGGGATTCGCCGTCTACAGCGAGGCGCTCTGGAAAGAGTACAAGTACGGCATGGGCGAGTACCGGGCGGCGATGAACGAGACCAAGTACCTCGGACCGGGATCGGTTTACTGCTACGACACGAGCGACCCGAACCGGGTGATGAGCCTCGACCTCACATACAACAAGGCGAACTGGGTGCTCCACATGCTGCGGCACGTGGTGGGGAACGAAACCTTCTTCGACATCACGCGCGCCTACTACGCCGATCCGGCGGTGCAGTACGGGAATGCCCACACCGACGATCTCCAGCGGGTCGCCGAGACCGTCTCGGGGATGGATCTGGACGACTTTTTCGACCAGTGGGTGTACGACGAGTGGTATCCGATCTACACCTTCGAGTGGAGCTACGAGCCCGCCGCCGTCGGCTACGACCTGACCGTCACCATCGAGCAGAAGCAGACCAACCGCGTCTTCAAGATGCCCGTCGACGTGTGGGTCGAGATGCCCACGGCGAACAACACCTACGTCGTGCAGGACACGCTGGCGACGCAGACCTTCGTGCTCAACGTTCCGGAAGAGCCGACCAACGTGAAGCTGGACAAGCTGAACGGCGGCTGGATCCTCAAGGTGATCCAGGAGCCGGTCACGGCGCCCACCTTCGACCGCGGCATTCTCGTGGTGAACGGCGTCCGCTGGGATTCCTACGGCGCGGAGATCACGAGCGCCTACGAGGACAGCGCCTTCTGGGGGGATTTCGACATCTCCTTCTGGGATTACTGGACCGAACCGGGCGGCGGCTATCCTTCCACGCTCCCGGCCGCCCTCGGCCACGGCGCGATACCGGCGGACACGCTGAAGCAGTTCTCCACGGTGATCTGGGTGGGGAATAACTATCTCGGCGACCTGGATGGGTGGATGAACACGTCGATACTCGACTACCTCCAGGCGGGCGGGAACGCGATCCTCTTGACCCGTATGGGCGACGACTTCTTCCACCCCGGCTTTTGGGACTACCTGGGCGTGAGCTGGATGGGGGACACGGAGGCGACGCTATACAACTACGTCTCCCAGCATCCCTCGCTGGCGAACCAGAGCTTTACCAGCACGCAGAGCTTCTGCTCCCTCTTCGACACCTCTTTCTCCCAGGGAGAGACGGAGCTTCTCTTCACCTCGAACTCGAGCACCGGCAACTACGGGACGGGCGCTTACCGCGCCCCCGCCGGCGGGGGAACGCACCGCGTCAACGGCGGGCGCTTCGCCTTCCTGAGCGGCCGTCCCTACCGGATGAATCACGCCGACCTCCGGGGGAACATGGAGTACATGCTCGAGCACTTCTTCCTGGAGCCCTTCGACCCGACCGGCGTGGAGGAGGGCGGACCGGCGCCGGCGCGCTTCGCGCTCGAGAGGAACCGGCCGAACCCGTTCAACCCGGTCACCACGATCCGCTTCACCGTTCCGAAGCGGTCCCATGTGGATCTCAAGGTGTACGAGACTTCCGGCCGCCTGGTGCGGACGCTGGCGAGCGGCGAGTACGGCGAGGGCGCGCACGCCGTTCTCTGGGACGGAAGGAACGACACGGGCCGTTCCGTCGGCTCCGGCGTTTATTTCTACCGGATGGAGGCGGGGGATTTCGTCTCCAAGAAGAAGATGGTCTTGATCCGGTAGCGAACGAAAGGGAGGGTGCCGGGTTCTCTTTTCGCGAGCCGCGGCGATGGGAAAGGGATCCGGCGCCCGGGCGATTCACGGTTCGATCGCGGGCGGGGGAGAATCACTCCCCCGCCTTTTTACATGCTCTCCTCTTGGAACGGAGGGTTGTCCTTCGTTCCCCCGCTTGGATCACGCGCCGGGCGGCGGCCCGCCCATGAGACGGCGCGCCCTTTTCTCGCGGCCGAGAAGGCCGTCGAGGATGCCGAGCGCTTTCCCCGCCGCCGCGCCGGGACCGCGGCCGTGGAGGAGATCCCGGGCGAGCGCGTACGGGACTCCGGCGGCGGTGAAGAGGAGGAACCTCGCCCACTGCCGGCGGCCGGCGTGCTTCCGTAGGAAGCGGATCGCGTTCCGCGAGGCGAGATATTTTTTCCGGTAGGAGAGCTGCTCCGCCGCGGGGGCGGCGCGGAGCCGAACGCGCGCGCGGGGGGCGAGAACGACCCTTAGGCCCGAGGCGCGGACCCGAACCGAGAGGTCCGTGTCCTCGTACCAGTAGCCGACGAAGTCGGAGTCGAAGAGCCCCGCCTCTCGAAGCGCGTCGGATCGGGCCAAGAGCACCGCGCCGCAGAGATAATCCGGTTCGAAGCCGTCGTCGTAGCGGCCGTCGTCCCGTTCCCCCTCGCCGATGTGGCGGCCGATGTTTTCCGTGTAGTCGATCCGGCCGCCCGCGGCGAGGAGAATCTCGGGCCGGTCCAGGTCGAACATTTTAGGCCCCACGAGACCGATGCGCGGGTCCTCTTCGGCGGCGAGGACCAATTCGCGGAGCGTCTCCCTCTCCAGCACCACGTCGTCGTCGACCATGAAGACATAGGGAACGGGGAGGTCGAGCGCCCGGCGGAGGCCGACGTTCTTTCCGCCGATGGCGCCCAGGTTTCTCTCGTTCACGATGAGTTCGACGCCGGGGAAACGTTCCCGCGCCGCCGCCGCCGTGCCGTCGGTGGAGGCGTTGTCCACCAGGATGATCCTCTTGTCGGGATAGTCGAGCGCATCGATCGAGGCGAGGCACTCCAGCATGGAGTCGCGCCGGTTCCAGGTGAGCGCCACGATCGCCACGGGAGGGAGCGATTTCTTCATGCACGAATCTCCTCGCCGGCCGACCAGTGGGGGCCTCGGGCGATCCGCCGCGCCGTTTTCCGCAGAAAGAGAATCGGAAGGGGGGTGCGTCCTTCTCCGGGGAGACGGTCGAGGAAGTCTCCGCTCAACCGGGGGATGCGATAGGGGTCGGAGGGGGCGCCTACCCCCTCCATGCCGGTGAAGGCGGCTTCATAGCCGCAGGAGGAGAGGAGGGAGCGGGCGATCGCGCCGCACCGGTTCCACGGATAGGCGAGGGCGGCGACCCTTTTGCCGGGGAGGCGTTCCTCGATCGCTTCCCTCCCGAGGAGAAGCTCCTCGCGGATCCTTTCGGTCCTCTCCTCCGGCGATTCGCGGCGATCGGTCGCGAGGGGGCTCTTCTCCGCGCCCTCCGCCGCGATCCGCATCAGTTCCCGCCTCCAGCCGGGGCGCCGGAAGAAAGCCTCCCCTCCGTGGGCGGCGACGTGGGCGGCGCAGCGATCCCGGATCGCCGGGTCCGGCAGGTGGGCGGGCTCGTCGGCGAGGCGGGGGGCGGAGGCGTAGATCGGCTCACCCGGGCGGTGCGGGCGCCCCGGCGGTTCGTCCGGGCGCTCCGGAGCTTCCCAGGGGAGCGGGGGGCGGCGGGTGGGACGGTGGAAGCCGGCGATCCGAGGCGACGCGGGGACGGCGCGGTGGGAGAGGGTGTGGGACTGGAAATCGATCACCCCCGATTCATGCATGCGCCGCGCCTCTTCCCAATCCACGAGGCCGGGCGAGCCGATCCGCGCCGGGGCGATGAAGGAGACGGCGGTGAAGCGGTGTTCCCGGAGAAGCGGGAAGACGGTGCGGTGGAGGTCGGCGAGGCCGTCGTCGAAGGTGAGGAGCGCTTCCCGCTCTCCGGGGGGGCGGGCGCCGCGGCGCGTCTTCAGGTACTCGTCCATGCTCAGTGTGCGGTAACCGTTCCGGACCAGCCGCCGGAGGCTCGCGCCGAGGCGTTTCCCGCCCGCGCGGTGGAAGACGAAGACCGGCGTTTCCTCCGGAGGCGCGCCGGAGAGGACGAAAGGGGGGTATCCGGAGCGGGCGAGCGCGGCCGCGACGGAGCGGGCGTCGGCGAGTATCGAGGAGAGTCGTTCCATGGCGTTCGCTCCCCCGGGCGCGGCGGCCCGTGCGGAGGGGTTCCGAGGCCCGGCATGGCCTTCGGGACCGGCGACGGAGCCCAGGATAGCAGAAAAAGGGGGCGGCGCGGTGGGGGAGGGGTCCGGACCGGAAACCATTGGAGGGGAGGGAACGTAGGGGAGGGAGGAAACGAAAGTCCCACCGGGCCATCCGGAGAGGAAAGGGGGCGTAAGATGAGACGCATCGCTATCGCCGCGGGTCTGGCCTTTACGTTGCTCGGGCTCGCGGCGCGCCCGGCGCACGCCGCGGATTGGCTCCACGTGTTCGTGGAGGATGACGGCGGACGGGAAACCGTGAGGATCAACCTTCCCTTCGACCTGGTCGAGGCGGTTTTGCCGCTGATCGACGAGGACGATTTTCATCACGGTCGCGTGGTGATCGACGACGAGGACTTCGACCGCGAGCAGATCGAGAAGATCCTGGACGCGCTCGAGAAGGCCGAGGAGGGGGAATACATCCACGTCGACGAGGTGGACGAGGACGTGCGCGTCGCCAAGAAGGGGAGCTTCATCCTCATCCGCAGCGAGGGGGACGGCGAGAACGTGGACGTGAAGGTCCACCTCTCCTTCTTCCGGGCCCTTCTCGCCGGCGAGGAGAACGAGCTGGACCTTCTCGCCGCCTTCCGCACCCTGTCGGAGCAGAAGGGGGAGACGCTGGTGATGGTGAACGACGAGGAGAGCCGTGTCCGGATCTGGATCGACGACAGCTGTTCGTCGGACTAGGAGAGGATCATGAAATCGAGAGACCGGAAGGCGCTTTGGATATCCGCGGCGGTGATCGCGCTCTTTTCGCTGACCGGCGCGGCGCTGGTCGTCAATCTGGGCGGCGTGGGGATGATCGAGGTGATGGTCGACGAGAGCGGGTCGGGCGGCGCGAACCTGGAGATCGAGGTCCCCGCGGCGTTTCTCATCCTCGGCCTCAATTTTCTCCCGAGCGAGGTTTACGAGGAGATCGACAGCGAGACGATCCCCTATCTCACCATCGCGCGCCGGGCCTGCGGCGAACTGCGTGATATTCCGGATTGCGTGCTGGTCGACGTGCGGGACGGCCGGGAGACGGTGCGCATCTCCAAGGAGGGGGACAGGCTCATCATCAACGTCCGCGACACGGGGGAAAAAGTCCGCGTGGCGATCCCACTCCGCGCCGTGGATAAGGTGCTCGGTAAAATGGAGCGTCGCTGGATGGTGCTGTAGGATCCCTCGCGCGCGGCGCGCGGGTCCCACGGCGCGTGAAACGATCGGAGCGGGCGGTCTCCTCTCTCCGCGGGGGGGCGCTCTCCCGCCCTCACCGGTTTCCCGGACGCTCCCCGCCGCCCGGGCGAGAAAAAAGCTCCGCCAGCGTGATGGGCAACCCGTCCCGGTTCCGGAGCGTCACCTCCGCGCATCGGTCGAACTCTTCGGTCCTAAGGATCGGCGTCCAGAAATCCCGAGCCCTCTCCTGCACGACGACGAGAGCGTCCCGCTTGCGGGCGACGCACTCCCCCACCGCCTCCACGTACGCGGAGGCGCCCCGTTCGAAGATCCCCAACTCGTCGATCACCAGCGGAGAATCGGCGTCGCGAGCCGCCGCCCGTAGGACTTCCGCGCCGAAGCGATCGAAGACCTCCCGGTCGATGCGGAATTTTCCCGGACCGTCGTCCGGGCCGCTTTTCGGGAAGGCGAACCGCATCTCCCGGCCGTCGAGCGAGGAGACGAGCCGGTAGCCGCGCGAACCGTCCCGCTCGTCCACCCGGCGGGAGAAGAGGCCGGTGACGCGCTCGAATGCCGCGAGACGCAGCACCTCCCGCACCACGGTGCTCTTGCCGGAGCCGATTTCGCCTGTGAGAAGGATCCTCATGTTTCCGTGAGCGCCCGCGCCGCGAGGCGGATCAGGAAGTCCGGCCAGCGGCGCGACGCGCGGCTTCCCCTCGTCTCCCGCCAGGCGACGCCCGCGAGAACGCGAAGGCGGGGGAGGAGGCGTTGCATGTCGTCGATTTCCCGGGCGTGACGGCTCATCTGTCTGTTCCGGAGGCGGGAGAGGGCGAGACGGAAAAGCGGGGCGACGAAGAGAAACCAGACCCCGAGGGCGACCGCCGTGCGCAGGATCGGCCGGAGGAGGCGGTGAAGAAGGCCGCCTTCGGAGCCGAGGAACGCGAGAACGAGAAGGATGAAGAGGAGGAGGAAGGACCAATGAAGGATTCGTTTCCTCCACCGCTTTCCCTGCGAGGGGCGCGCGGCTCCCGTTCTCTCTTCGGCGTCTCCGGCCGCCGCCGGCATGGGCTTTTCCAGTTCGCGAAGGAGGCGATCCGGCAGGCCTCCCGCGATCGCTCCGATCAAAACGCCGCCGGCCAGGTGATAGGCCAGAAGGGCGCCGATGACGAGGCCGCTGAAACGGTACTCCTCGGGGACGGAGAGATGGAGGGTGGAGGCGACGTGGCGGCCGACCAGGTCCAGGGAACGCCAGAGGGATCCGCCGAAGACGATCGTCATGACGATCAGCTTTTGCGCCGCTCCTTCGAGCAGTCCGGTGACGGCGAGGAGCATGGCGGGGAGCCTCGTTCCCGGCAGCAGGGAGAAGAGGAGCGCCCCGGCGAGCCCCTGGAAGGCGACGGCGAAATACGCGGGCAGGGGCGTGTGGGGCGCGGCGGCGGCTTTGATCACGATCACGAACACCAGGGCCCGCAGCACGGCCCGCGCCTTGTGCTCCGCGAAGAACGCGATCAACGTGATGATCAGAATCGCCGTTCCTCCGACCAGAATGCCCGTGAAGGGGATCTTCAGTGCGTGCACGACGCCGCCCAGTCCGGATTCGTTGAGCGCCCAGAGCGCGGTCAGCCGCTGAACGGCCGCCCCGCGGTCGGGAACGAGCGGAATCGGCTTCTCCGTCATTTTTCCCATGCGATCCAAGCCCATTCGCGACGCGCCCGGGGAAGGAGCGCTCCCGCTTCGACCCGGGGAAGGGTGTCGTAATAGAGCGCGAGGGCGCATTCTTCTCGCTCGTCGATCGACCCCAGGCTCCATGTGACGCGGCGCACGAGGTCGTCGAGGGAGGGAGAGACGATCGAGTCGGATGGACCGGGGATGAAATCGACGGACGCGCGTATCCCCATCTGATGGAGGATGTTTACGAGGATGATGTAGTCGGGGCGGGGCGCCGCCCGCCGTCCGAGGGCGGAGAGGATGGATTCGTCGAGAAAGGAGCCGCCGGCAAGATAGGTCATGTAGACCCGGCGCGAGGCCTGCCGGTGCATCCGGGATAGGGCGTCCCGGGCGTCGGCGACGGAGAAGGAACGGGACGCCGTGACGATGTCCACGGGGGGGAGGGAACTCCAGTCGTCCGTCCAGGAGAGGCGTTCCAGAGAAATGTTCGTCGCGCCCTTCTCGCGGATCTTCTTTTCCGCTCGTTCCAGCATGCCGGGAGAGAAGTCGATCCCGTACAGTTTCTCCAGGCGAGGGGCGAGGAAGAGGAGCAGGTCGCCCGTTCCGCAACCCACGTCCAACATCGACGCGCATCCATCGAGATTCATCCGGCCGGCGAAGTCCCGCACGTAATCGCTATCGGACGACCATCGGTCCGCCATGATCCCGGCGCGGCGGCTCCATTCCTCGGCGCTTTTCCGGGCGAAACCCGAAGCCGCGAGCTCGCGCCGGTAGATCGCGTTCCAATCGATCTCTTCCATCGAAGCCGGCGAAGACATCTCTCTCTCTTCTCCTCTCCCGATCCGCCGCGCCGGGGGAACGGACCCCGCTTTCGGAGGATTGTAACAGGGGCGGGGCCGCGCCGCGTGCTTTTCCGCGGCGTGCACGCATGAAAAAGGCCCGGGGCGTGAACCCCGGGCCCATGATGTTTACACGAAAAGTAAAATTACCGCACCAGAACCATGCGGCCGGTCCGGCTTTCCCCGCCGCGCAGAAGACGGCTGAAGTAGATTCCGCTCGCGACCGGCTCTCCCCGGTCGTTCGCGCCGTTCCACACCTCCCGGTGCTCGCCGGCGCCGCGGGGCTCGTCCACGAGAGTGCGAACCAGGCGCCCGGAGAGGTCGTGGATCGTCAGGCGAACCGACGCCTCCGAGCCGTCCTCGGGGACGATGTAGCGGATCGTCGTCGTCGGATTGAAGGGGTTGGGCGCATTGCCTACCAGGCGCAGGCTTCGAGGCGCGTTCCCCTCCGCCTGGTCCACGCCGACGTTGACGCAGCCTTCGCCGAGGCCGATGGTTCCGCATCCCGCCGGCGAGTTCGACGCGGCGCAGGGGGAGGTTTCAGCCACCCGGAAGTTCCCTCCGGCGATATCGCAGAACAGCGGGTCTTCGCTGAAGTTGCCGTCCGAGCCGAGCTGGCCGGCGATGCAGCCGATCCAGTCGCCGCCCGTGTTCCCCCAGACGTCGGCGCAGGAGAGAACGATCGAGCCGCCGTCGAGGCAATGAACCGAGCCGCCGCTCGCGCCGCCCGCCAGGATCGAGTTCTCCACCGTCACCGTGCTGTAGTAGTAGCAGTAGATCGAGGAGGCGAGGTTCGTTCCCTCGTTGCCGTAGAAGGTGCAGAATCGAATCGTCGGTTCGGAGAAGTATCCGCTGTAGATCGCGCCGCCTCCGGTTGCCCGGTTCCCGGCGAAGAGGCATCCCTGCAGAACGGGATTGGAGGTGTAGTAGATGGAAAGCGCGCCGCCCGCCCCGGCGGCCGTGTTCTCGTGGAACTCGCAGTTGTAGATCTCGGGGGAGGAGAGGCGATCCACCTCGATCGCGCCGGCGTATTGCGCGCTGTTGCCGTTGAAGAAGCAGTCCGAGAGGATCGGCGAGGAGTTCTCGTCGATGGAGACGCCGCCGCCGCCGCCGGAGGCTTCGTTGTCGGAGAAGACGCAGCCGTTGATGACGGGGGAGGCGAAGTACGCGCACCGCACGGCGCCGCCGTCGTAGTCGGCGATGTTTCCGGTGAAGACGCACTCCTCGATCAGCGGTTCCGCACTGTCGATATAGATCGCCCCGCCGGTTCCGAAGCCCTGATCCCTGGTTTGCGCGGAGGCGTAGTTGTTCTCGAAGGCGCAGTTCCGGATCGTCGGCGTCGCTTGATAGATGTAAATCGCGCCTCCGCCGTAATCCGGGTAGCGCACCACGCCGTTCCGCATGGTGATTCCCTCGATCAACGTGCCCGGGCCCTCGCCGAAGGCGAAGAAGAAGGAGCGGCCGTCGCCGGCGCAATCGATCTCGCAGAGGTCGGGATCGCCCGCGGCGGACCGGATCGTGATCGCCTTGCCGTTCACGTGGAGGCGGTGGTTCCCCGCCCCGGTGAACACGCCGTTCCCCAGGGAAACGGTGTCGCCCGGTTGAGCGGCGTCGATCGCCGCCTGGATCGTCGGGAAGTCTCCCATGCCGTCGGGCAGCACGGTGTGGTTGGAAGCGGCGGCGGAAGTCGCGAGAAGCAGACAGGCCGCGAGTGACAGGGACGCGCGCAAACGCATATCGCACCTCTTCGTGTTGTGTGAACGATGGCGAGGGAGTGCCGGGAGATATCTACGAATCGCCTCTATTATACACGGAAAGCCGCCGGGGGGATAGTGCCGGCGGCGTGCGCCCGCTCCCGCCGGCGTTTTACCGGACGAGGACCAACCTTCCGCTCTGGCTCCCGCCGTTCCAGAGCAGGCGGAGGATGTAGACGCCGCTCGACACGGGGCGTCCCCGGTCGTCGGTGCCGTCCCAGGCCGTGTCCCCCTCGCCCGCCCGGGCCGGACCTTCCAGAAGGGTGCGGACCCGCCGTCCCGACGGTTCGTAGACGAGCAGCGAGAGGGGGCCGCCGTCGGCACTCTCCGGAAGGAGGAAGGTGATTCGGGTGCTGGGATTGAAGGGATTGGGGGCCGCCGCGAGGCGTGTTTCCCGAACCGGGACCGGTCCGGCGACCGCGGTCCCCACCGGGGCGGAGATCGTCACGATCATCGGCAGGTGATCGCTCGCCGCATGGATCGCCTCGGCGACCGAATCGGGGACGACCCCGTTCGGTCCATTGATGAGAGAGGTGTTGAAATGGGCGCCGTCGTTCCCGTAGGCGGTGTAGCTGGCGGGGAGCAGCTCGATTCCCGAATCGTTCAGCAGGTCGTCGGTGACCAGGATCTGGTCGAAGCGGTCGTCCATCCCGCCGGTGGCCCCGCCGCCGAAGGAGGAGGTGCGTGGGCTCTGGGTGTGGATCGCCGCGAAAGACGCGTTGTCGTGCCACTCGCCGGGCTGCTCGATCGGGTCGTGCAATTGCCCCACGCCGGACTCGAGTAGTTTCTGATAGGCCGGTTCGGAAGCGCCGTAGATGTTCAGATCGCCCGCTACCAGGACCGGAAGACTGGCGTCCAAAGTGTCCAGGTTGTTGCGCAGGATCGTCACCTCGGCGAGTCGCTTCTGTTCGTTGTCCGATCCCGTGCTCGCCTTGAGGTGCATCACGTAGACCCGGAATGTTTCCCCCGATTGGGGAAGCCGGAGGAGCCACCAGTCGATGTCCCGGAGCGCCGTGTCCAACCAGCCGCCGTCCAGCACCTCCACCGCGCCGATCCGGTAGAAGAGGGCGCGGTCCGTGTCGTAGCCGTCGTGAAAGAAACCGGCCGCCCATGCGCCCGGCTCGAGGGTGTTCAGCACGTGGTCCAGAAAGTCGTCCCGCCCGTTCGTCCCGAGCACCTCCTCGGCGACGACGACGTCCGGGCCGATCGTAGAGAGAACGGTGCGGAACTCCGGTTCCCGGATCGCCCCCGTGCTGCCGGGGAAATTGAGGATGTTCCAGGAAACGAAGGTGATCTCTTCCGCGCTCGCGATCGTGACGACGAAGGCGAGAAGCAAAACGGGCAGAATGCGCTTCATCGACGGATACCTCATCGGGGGAAAGCCGTGCTTCTTGTTAAATAATAACACTTTCCGGCGCTAAAAGGTACGATTTTCTACTCGCGAAAACCGCACGGAAGGGGTCCGGTGGAGTGAAAAAACGGCCCGGGATCGGTGATCCCGGGCCTGTCCCCGCCGCCGGGGGGGGAGCCCGTCGACGAACGGGAACCAAAAGGGCGATCGCCGTCGCCGAAGCGGCGTTTCCCGCGGGAGGGCGGAGGAGCCCGTGCTCCCGCGGGCGGATCGGTCGGTCGGGTCGGAATCCTCTCAGGGGTCTCGTCGGGTGGGAGGGCCGCCCCAACTGTATCCGGACTCGGGCGGATTGCCTAGTCCGGGTCGGTCGATAAGGCGGTCGCGGGGAAAGGTCAGCTTCGGGCGATTCGGTAGTGGATTCTGTGGAGGCGGGAGCGGTGCCGCCCGGCGAGTTCCTCGATGCGCCCTCCGGTTCTTTGGAGGCGGCGCCGCGTCGTCTCTAAACGTTCCCGCAGACGGCGCCACTCCTCTTGGGAGTGATTTCCATCCCCGCCGAGGCGTTCCATGTCCCGGCCGATCAGGCTCAGTTCGAAGTGGCATTCCCCCAACTCCCGAACCGCCTTCCGGTCTCCTCCGTCCAGGGCGGCTTCGATCCGGAGGCGTTCCAGGAATTCGGGCCGGAAGGGGCAGGCCGGGTTCAGATCGCCCAGCGCGCCGGGTGGACCCTCCAGCGCGGCGCCGATTTCCCCTTCGATCCGCCCGAGCCGTGTTCGATAGAAATCGAGTTCGTCCGCCGCGGCGTCCAGGAGCCCCGCGATCCTCTCGATCCTACATTTCCGACCCGAGAGGCCCAAATAGGCTTGAAAGATGAGAAAGAGAGTGAGAACGCCGGCGAGGCCATAAAACGCCCTGTTCGTTCGCGCGGGGATCTCCGCCGTTTCCGGGGTCGGTTCCGTTTGCTCCATCCGGACCGGTGGTCCGGCCTGTTCCACCGCGAGGGCCGCCTCGGCGCACCCGATGAAGATCGCCAGGCCGACGAGAAGGAAGACGCCGGAGAGCCCCAAACGTCCTTGAAGGCGGCCGCCCGCTCCGGCGCGCCGTCCGCCCCTCATTCCCTTTTGCTCTCGCATCGACCGACCTCCCCTCGGTAGGCGCTTGCCGAAACGCCCGGGTCGGACTCCCGCCGTCCGGCCCCCCGGGAACCGCGCCAAAGGTAGCGCGGTGACCCCGAAATGTAAAGACGGGTGACGGCCCCGCCGCGCTTAATCCGCCCGCCCGCCGGCGGATCGAGGCACGGTTCGGGTTGACCTCAACCGACCACCCCCTCTAGAATTAAGAACTCGATACACGTCCGTTGTCCGGTGCGGCACGTCCCGCCGCGCCTTTCCCCTTGGCGCCCCGTCAACCCCGGAATTCCCGGGCCGCTCAAGGAGCGCACCCGCCCGAGCGCGGGGTGCGATCGAAACGAGTCGTCTCCGTAACGCCGGCGCCATGCCGCCGTCACGAGGAGGAAACCGGTGAGTCGAAGAGTACTGATCATCGACGATGAGGCGGAAATCCGCCGGAACCTGACGGTGGGTCTGACCCAGGAGGGGTTCACTTGCACCGCCTGCCCGGACGGAATTTCCGCGATCCACGAGTTGCACGCGTCGCGGGAGAAGGGGATCGGGTACGGCTACCTGATCACGGACATCTTCATGCCCGACATCGACGGTCTCAAGATCCTGAAGGTGATCAAGGCCGAGTTCCCGGATCTGCCCGTGCTGGTCATCACCGGCTTCGGCAACGAGATGCTCGAGCAGACCGCGCTTGCGGAACTCAACACGGGTTTCCTCGACAAACCCTTTGAAATCTCCGATCTGGTGAAGGCGCTCGGCGAGCTGACTCCGGGAAGCACCACCGCCCTGCCGGCCAAGGAGGACGCGGCGGAGGGAGAGATCCGGGAGACCATGAGCGGCTACGTGACGCTCCGGATCACCGAGCCGGACCGAGACATGGAGATCTACGGCGAACTCTACCGGATGGAGGGAATCGCCTCCTGCGACGCGGTCCGCGGCGACGTGGATATCATTCTGCTGCTCCAGGCGGGATCGGAAGAAGAGATGAAGACCCTCTACGATCGGGTGGCGTCCGTGAAGGGCGTGGAGGCGGTCTCTCTCTCCCGAGTGGAGCGTCCCAAGCTCGATCGAGACGTGGGCGATTTCATCGAGGTCTACCGCAAAGCGGTGAAAGAGGCGGATCTCGAGAAAATGCCCAGCCTCTCCGGCACCCGCTCCTACGTGATCGTGGACATCGATCGGGAGTCGATCCAGCAAGTCTTCACGACCTTTTTCTTTCTCGATGAAGTTTTTCTCTGCGACATCATCGACGGCGGCTCTAAGCTGATCGGCATCATCTCCGAGAAGGGCGCCTTCGGGAAGACGCCCCGCATCGTGGAGCGCCTGAGCCAGATCGACGGCGTGCTTCGGGTGAAGGAAGCGAAGATCATTAAATTGCTCGATTTCTAAAGCGGCCGTCCCCCCCGGACGGCGCGCCGCCCGCGCGCCGGGACCGACCGAAACGGCCGCCGGAAACGGGAGAGAACGCGCGGCGCGCGGTCCGCCCGGCCGGCGGCGAAAGGACGAGAACGAACCATGTCTCATCCGGAATCGGATTTCAGCTATCACCTTTGGCGGTACGACGGCGCCCCCGGCGAGCTGATCCCGCTTCTGCAATCGGCGCAGGACCATTTCGGTTACATCCCCCGGCGCGCCATTCAGTACATCTCCGGGGTCACCAAAATCCCCGAGTCGAAGATCTACGGGGTGATCACCTTCTACAGCCAGTTCCGCCTCCAACCGATGGGCCGGCACGTGGTCCGTCTCTGCTGCGGAACCGCCTGCCACGTGGCGGGGGCGCAGACCTTGCTGCAGACGATCCAGGACGAGCTGGGCGTCGAGGTGAACGGGACCACCGAGGACGGCGCCTTCACGCTTTCCACCGTCGCCTGTATCGGCTGCTGTTCCCTCGCCCCCGTGATGATGGTCAACGACGAAACCTACGGCAAGCTGACCCCGGCCTCGGCTCGCAAGATCCTGAAAACGATCCGCCGCGAGGAGCGGAAGAAGACCGCCGGGGAAACCGCGGCGGCCGGCGCCTGAGCCGCGGCGACCCCGTACCCCGGCTGTTCGCTGGGAGGGCTCGGGAAACCGCCCTTCCCCGAAATCACGGCTTCTCTCTTCATCGAGCATCGGTGAACGGCACGGAGTGGACCCGATGTGTAAGATCCTGGTCGGCATGAGCACCTGCGGCATGTCCGCGGGGGCTCGGGACGTGTACCGGCGGTTGGAGGAGATCCTCGGCGCGAGCGGCGCCGGGACGGAACTCACCTACACCGGCTGTATCGGCATGTGTTATCGGGAGCCGCTGGTGGAGATCCGGGAGAACGGCTCCCGCACCATCTACGGCGACGTGGACCCCACGCGGGCGGAGGAGATCGTCGAGCGCCACGTGAAGGGGGGCGAGGTCCTCGAGGAGTACCTCGTGTACCGTGTCGAGGAGGGGAAGGAGCCCTCCGGCGCG
Organism: Candidatus Eisenbacteria bacterium; assembly: GCA_016930695.1. Taxonomy (NCBI): domain Bacteria; phylum Candidatus Eiseniibacteriota; species Candidatus Eiseniibacteriota bacterium. The sequence goes on along the minus strand of JAFGGD010000012.1, from coordinate 53,087 downwards.
GAGAGCAATTTCCTCGCCCGGCAGGAGAGGATCGTTCTCCGCAACTGTGGCGTGATCAACCCGGAGAGGATCGAGGACTACGAGGCGGCGGGCGGATACGAGGCGACCCGGAAGGCGCTCTTGGAGATGAAGCCCGAGGAGATCCTTTCGGAGATGAAAGAATCCGGCCTCCGCGGGCGCGGCGGCGCCGGTTTTCCCACCGGCCTGAAGTGGTCTTTCGCCGCCGGTTACGATTCGGACGTGAAATACGTGATCTGCAACGCCGACGAGGGGGACCCCGGCGCCTTCATGGACCGCTCCGTCCTGGAGGGGGATCCCCACGCGGTGCTGGAGGGGATGATCGTCTGCGCCCGCGCCATCGGCGCGTCGAAGGGTTTCATCTACTGCCGCGCCGAATACCCTCTCGCCATCAAGCGGCTCGAGATCGCCATCGCCGCCGCCCGGGCGAAGGGATACCTGGGCGGGAACATCCTCGGCTCGGGCTTTTCCTTCGACATCGTCATCAAACAGGGGGCGGGGGCTTTCGTCTGCGGCGAGGAAACGGCCCTCTTCGCCTCCATCGAGGGGGAGAGGGGGATGCCCCGCATCCGACCCCCCTTCCCGGCCGAAGCGGGCGTGTGGGGGAAGCCGACGAACAACAACAACGTGGAAACCTACGCCAACGTCCCCTGGATCATCACCCGCGGCGCCGCGGCGTACCGCCGTTTCGGCACCGAGAAGAGCCCCGGCACCAAGGTCTTCGCCCTGGCGGGGAAGATCCGCCACGGCGGGTTGGTGGAGGTGCCCATGGGGATGACCATCGAGGAGATCCTCTTCGACATCGGCGGCGGCATCCGGGGGGATCGGGAGTTCAAGGCGGTGCAGATGGGCGGCCCTTCGGGCGGCTGCATCCCTTCGCACTTGAAGGAAACGCCCGTCGATTTCGAACACATCCCCGCCACCGGCGCCATCATGGGTTCCGGCGGCATGGTGGTGATGGACGACACCACCTGCATGGTGGACATGGCCCGCTTCTTTCTCGATTTCACGCAGGAGGAGTCCTGCGGCAAGTGCACCTTCTGTCGGATCGGAACGCTGCGGATGCTGGAGATCCTGGAAAGAATCGTGAACGGCGAAGGGACCGAGGAGGACATCGAGAAGCTCGGCGAGCTGGGCGGCCGGATCAAGGAGGCGAGCCTCTGCGGTCTCGGCCAGACCGCCCCGAACCCGGTGCTCAGCACGATCCGCTATTACCGGGACGAGTACGAGGCGCACATCCGGGACCACCGTTGTCCCGCCAAGAGCTGCGCGCTGCTCGTCACCTACAACATCGATCCGGAGAAGTGCGTCGGCTGCGGGCTCTGCGCCAAGAACTGCCCGGTCGACGCCATCGCCGGCGAACCGAAGAAGACCTACGTGATCGATCACGAGATCTGCGTCAAGTGCGGGAAGTGCATCACCTCCTGTACTTTCGGCGCGGTTTATAAAGACTAGGCCCGCGGTGTCCCGGACGCCCATACCGGTACCGCGGCGGCGGCCGCGCATGGAGAGACGAGAACGATGGTGAAGGTCGAAATCAACGGACGGACCGTCGAGACCCAACCGGGTCGGACGATTCTCGATGTGGTGGAGGAGCACGGGCTGGACCGGATTCCCACCCTCTGCCACTCGCCCGAGCTGAAACCCTACGGCTCCTGCTTCGTCTGCGTCGTCGAGGTGGAGGGGAGGCCGAACCTGCTTCCCGCCTGCTCCACCCGCGTCGCGGAAGGGATGAAAATTCACACGCGAAACGAACGCGTGATCCGCTCCCGGCGCACGGCGCTGGAGCTGCTCCTCTCGAACCACTACGCCGACTGCCTCTCTCCCTGCAAGCTCGGCTGCCCCGCCGGCGTGGACGCGCAGGGGTATATCGCCCTGGCCGCCATGGGGCAAACCCGCAAGGCGGTGGACCTGATCCGCGAGACCAACCCCCTTCCGGCGATCTGCGGGCGGATCTGCGTGCGCAAGTGCGAGGTGGTCTGCCGCCGGCAGGACGTGGATTCCCCGGTGGGCATCAATTTCGTGAAGCGTCACGTCACCGATCAGCCCGGCGTCTACAACGGCAATCCGGAGAGGGAGCCCTCGAAGGGAAAAACCGTGGGTATCGTCGGCAGCGGACCGGCGGGGCTTACCGCCGCCTGGTTTCTCGGGCGAAAGGGGTACGACGCGGTCATCTACGAGGCGATGGAGAAGACCGGCGGCATGCTCCGATACGGCATCCCCGAGTACCGTCTTCCCAAGGATGTTCTCGACCGGGAGGTGGAGTTCATCACCCGCGCCGGCGTGGAGATCCGCACCGGCGTTCGCGTCGGCGGGGAAGTCGCGCTGGAAGAACTTCGGAAAAAGCACGACGCCGTTTTTCTCGCGCCCGGCGCTTTCCGCGGCAAGGGAATGCGGGTGGAACATGAATTCGACACCGAGGGCGTGGTCACCGGCGCGGACTTCCTCGTCGAGAAAGCGGACCGTCCCGAGCCGGTGGAGGGTACGGTGGTGGTGGTCGGCGGCGGAAACACGGCGATGGACGTGGCCCGCACATCCTGGCGCCTCGGCGCGGAGAAGGTGATCCTCCTCTACCGCCGCACCAAGGCGGAAATGCCCGCCGATCCTTTGGAGATCGAGGATTGCATCCGGGAGGGGATCGAAATCCTGGAGCTGGCCGCGCCGGTCGGCATCGTTCGGGAGGGGAATCGCCTGAAGGCGCTTCGCTGCATCCGGATGACGCTCGGCGAGCCGGACGCCTCCGGGCGGCGGCGCCCGGTCCCCCTGGAGGGCTCCGAGTTCGACCTCCCCTGCCGTCTCGCCGTATCCGCCATCGGCCAGGAACCGATCCTGGAGGATCTGTTGGAGAAGGCGGGGGCGGAGGCTCCGGGCGTCTCGCGGTGGAAAACCTTCGAGGTGGATACCCGAACCATGCGAACCAACGTGGAAGGTCTCTTCGCCGGCGGCGACGCCGCGGACGACGGCCCCACGGTGGTGATCGACGCGATCCGTGACGGCGGCCGGGCGGCCCGCGCGATCCACGCCTTCCTCTCCGGCGAGGAACTTCCGGCGGAGCCTTTCGCGGTCCGCAAGGAATTCTGGTCCAAGCCGGGCCGGGTGGAGCTGGGCGACGTCCCCGAGAGCCCGCGCCACCATCTCCAGGAGTTGGACGTGGAGGAGCGCCGGGGGAACTTCCGCGAGGTCGCGGTCGGATTCGAGTGGGAGGACGTGATCCACGAGCAGGAACGTTGCCTCTCCTGTGGGTGCGTCGCCTTCGACGACTGCAAGCTCCGGGAATACGCCGAGGAGTACGGCGTCGACATGGAGCGCTTCGCCGGCCAGGTGCGGAAGCACAAGACGGACGACCGCCATCCCTACATTATTTATGACCCGAACAAATGTATCCTCTGCGCCCGCTGCATCCGGACCTGCGACCGTGTGTTGCCGATCTCCGCGCTCGGCCTGACGAACCGGGGGTTCCGGACGGAGATGCGGCCGGCGATGAACGATCCTCTGGTGCAGACCAGCTGCATCAGTTGCGGAAACTGCATCGACGCCTGCCCCACCGGCGCGCTCGAGGCGAGGCTCCCCTTCCCGGGACGTTCTCCCTTCAAGGCGGAGCGGGAGGAGACCCACTGCGGCTTCTGCTCCATCGGCTGCCCCATCACGGTCCGGCGGATCAGCGAGGATCGGTATTGGATCGAATCCTCCGGTAAGCCCGGCGACTATCTCTGCCAGTACGGGCGTTTCGGTCATGAACTCTTCATCAAGGGGCGGCGCCTGATCGTTCCGACGGTGCGCGAAGGGAGCCGCCATCGCGCGGTGGGTTTCCGGGACGCCTACGCGCTCGCCGTGGAGGGTCTGCGCGGCGCGGCGGAACATTTCGGTCCCGAGTCGGTCGCCGTTTTCGTTTCGCCGGAGCTGACCAACGAGGAGCTGTACTTGGCCGGCCTCGTCGCCCGGGACGGGCTCGGCACGAACAACGTGGGATCCATCGCCCTGATGGAAACCGGGGTGCGCGCCGCGACGCTCGACCGCTCCTTCGGTTTCACGGGATCCACCGCGGATCGGAGCGTTCTCCGGGAGGCGGACCTGATCCTTTGCAACAACACGGACACCCAGGCGGAGCACGCCGTCCTCTCCAGCGAGATCGTTTGCGCCGTGAAGGAGGGGGGCGCCCGGCTCGTGGTCTCCAACTCCTCGCCGAGCCCGCTGGACAGCCTGGCGGCGCTCTCCCTCGACCCGATGCGCGGGAGGTCCGCGGCGTTCTGGAACGGCGTGATCCAGCTCGGCATCGATGAAGGATGGCTCGACCGGGAAGCGATCCGCGCCATGCCGGGCGGAAGCGATTTTCTCGACGATCCGCACGATTACTCCCTCGCCGCGGCGGCGGAGCGGAGCGGCGTGGAGGCGGAGAAGATTCGCGAGGCGGCCCGGCTCGTCCTACACGCGCGAAGGGTCGTCGTCATCCACAGCCCGGATCGCTCCCGGGATCTCGCGCCGGGGGACGTGGAAACGCTGGCGAACCTGGTCCTCCTCCTCCGCGGGAAGGGAATCCCGGCGGACCTGATTCTCCCCTCCATGGCGGCGAACGGCGCCGGCGTGGAGCTTTCCGGCGCCGATCCCGCCTTCGCGGCGGGGCGCGCCCCCGCGCCCGCCCTGCCGGGCGCGAAGAACCGTGAAGACCTCCTCCGCGCGCTCCGGGAGGGGCGGATCCGAGCGGCCCTCGTCGTCGGCGAGGATCCGATGGGATACAACAAGACCGCGTCCTATCTGGGGAACGTGGAGTTTCTCGCCGCGGTCGATTGGGCGCGGACCGAGACGACCCTCTTCGCGGACGTGGCGATTCCGGGGAGCACCTACCTGGAGAGCGAGGGAACGCGGGTGAACTTCGAGGGGCGGGCGATCCGGTTCCAGCCGGCCGCGGCGCCTCTTTCGGGCATGAAGGGTTGGCGCGTGCTCCGCAATCTGGCGGATCATCTCGGCGTCTCCGTGCCCGCCGTGTTCCCGAGGATCGAGGGAGCCTTATGGAAGGCGGCGCGCGAGGGTCTCGGCGACAGGCTCCCCTTCTATCTCGGCGACGGTGATCGCTCCGCCTGGGACGGGAAAGGGACGCTGGTCATCGCCGACGTGGACGCCACGCCCTACCCGAGGACGCCGGCGCTCACCGAGATCGCCCAGTACAAACGGGACGTCCACGAAGTGGGGCTGGAGCACTTCCGCGTGGGCGCCCGCCGGGCCTAGCGGGATCGGGCCGGGGCGGACCGTGCGCCGCCGCTCCGGCCCGTCGACGATCCGTCGCCCCGCCGGGCGGCGCATGGGAAGGGACGCCCCCGCCCGGCGTTCCCAGCCGTCCACTCCCTCGGACCGGCCGCCGGAACCCGCTCCGGCCGCCCGCCCCTGGAGTCCGCCATGGCGATTACCACCGAGAACGTCTTCCGCCTCTTCGACGTCAGCTTCGACTACCTGCTTGTTCTGGACGACGGCGAACGCGTGGTCCACGTGAGCAACATGCTCGCCCGGCAGTGCCGGCTCGACCGGGACGGCCTGATCGGCCGGACGCTCGCCGACATCCTCCCGCCCACTCCGCTCGAGGAGTTCCGCCGCGTTCTCTCCCGGGTGCGGGAGAGCGAGAGCCGGGAGGTGGCGTTCTGGAAGGTGTGCGACCGGATCCCCTCGATCCCCCTGAAGGGGGTCTCGGCGGAAACCGAGGACGGCGTGCTCTACCTCTTCTGGGGAAATCGCCTCGCCGAGTTGGACGGCTTGGAGGGGATGACGGACTGGGACAAAGTCGAGCGGATCAAGGAACTCTCCTGCCTCTACGCGGTGGCGGAGTGGATCGAGGTCTCCGGTTCGGTCGCGGAGTTCTTCGAGAAGTTTCCCGAGTTCATGCGGGAGGGGATGAAGTATCCGGACCGGGTGGCGGTCTTCTCTTCCTTCCTCGGCAGGGAGTACGGCGACCGTCCCGAGGGGCTCACCATCAAGAGCAACCTGGTGGTGGGGAATGAAGTCCGGGGCGAGATCGTGGTGGGCTACGACACGCCGGACCTGGAGATGCTTCCGGAGGAGCAGAAGCTGCTGAACGGGATCACCCGGATACTCGGCGTCGCGCTGGACCGGAAGGAACTGGCCGACACCCTCGCCGCCAAGCGGGAGGAGATGGAGAATCAGCGCCGGCACCTCGACAAGATCAATTCCTACCTCGACGGCGTGGTGACCGGCTTCGAGGAGTCCAAGATCCGCCTGGAAACGATGTTCCAGGCGATCCCCGACAAGGTGGCGATCATCGACCGCGAGAGGAACGTGATCATGACCAATCGGGAGGAGGTGCCGCCGGGGAGCAAGTGCCACAAGACCTTCTTCGACAGCGATCGCCCCTGCTTGGACTGCCGGCTCGCGCGCATCGTTCGGGAGAAGGCGCCGATCACTCTCGAGATCCGTCACGACGACAACTACTACGAAGTCCACGCCCTTCCCATCTTCGGGAAGGACCACGACGTGAACGGCATCATCGAGTTCTACAGGGACGTCACCTACAAGAAGACGTACGAGCAGCAGCTTCAGCAGGCGGACAAGCTCGCGTCGTTGGGACAGCTCGTCTCCGGCATCGGTCACGAGATCAACAACCCCAATCAGTTCATCCGTGGGAACATCAAGATCTTTCAGCAGGCGATGGAGGACATCCTTCCCATCGTGGACGAATATCAGAAAAGCCACCCGGACCTGAAGGTGGCCCGCCTGAAGTACGACTTCTTCCGCAGCCACATCATGACCCTCATCCAGGACATGGCGAACGGTTCGGAACGGATCAAGAGGATCGTGGAGGGGCTGAAGCGTTTCGCCAGGCGGGACGAAGGGCTCCTGATCGACAACGTGGACGTGAACACGGTGATCAACGAGAGCGCCCGGCTCGTTCACAACCAGGTGCACAAGGCGGCCGACATCGAACTGGAGCCGCAGAGGGAGATACCCACCTTCACCGGCAACGCCCAGAAGATCGAACAGGTGCTGATCAACCTGATCATCAACGCCAGCCAGGCGATGCCCGAGGACCGGCGCGGCCTGATTCGCCTGATCACCCGTTCGGACGAGGACTTCATCACGATCGAGGTGCAGGACAACGGGAAGGGAATGGGCGAGCGCACGCTGAACCAGATCTTCGACCCTTTCTACACGACCAAGCGCGCCAAGGGAGGGACCGGCCTCGGCCTCTCCATCGCCTACCGGATCATCGAGGAGCACCGGGGATCCATCTCCGTCTCCAGCAAGCCGGACGTGGGAACCACGTTCACCATTCGCATTCCGTACAAAAAGAAGAAGGCGGACGCCGCGGGGAAGACGGATGAGGAAGCTGCTGATCGCTGACGACGACGTGGCCGTCACGAATTATCTGATGGTCTTCCTGATGCAGACCGAGCGGTACGAGCCGACGGTCATCAACAACTCCAAGGATATTCCCGACCTGTTGGAGCGCGAGGTTTTCGACGCGATCCTGCTCGACATGGACATGCCCCAGCTCTCCGGCATGGACGTGCTGAAGCTGGTGCACGACAAAGGGCTGGAGACGCCGGTCATCGTGCTCACCGGCGTGAACGACGTGGACCTGGCGGTGAAGGCGCTCAAGCTGGGCGCCTTCGATTACCTGACCAAGCCGGTGGAGGACGACTATCTGCTGGAGGTGCTCGACAAGGCGATCACCCAGAGGGCCCTTCGCACCACGATCCGCCAGATCCCCGACCGGCCGCGCCGGGAGGACCTGGCCCATGAGGAAGCCTTCGCGCACCTCCCCACGCGGAGCGAGTCGATGATCCAGCTTTTCCACCAGGCCGAGAAGATGGCCGCCGGAGACCTGAACGTGTTCATCTTCGGCGAACGGGGGGTGGGGAAGGAGTCGATGGCGCGCGCGATTCACGCCGCCAGCCCCCGCGCGAAGGGCCCCCTCGTCTCGGTGGACGTGGCCGCCCACGATCCGGAGCGCTTCGCCGCCGATTTCTTCGGCCAGGCGGAGGACTGGAAGGGGGAGAGGGAGGTGAGGCCCGGCTTCTTGGAGGGCGCGTCCGAGGGGACCCTCTTCATCAACAACGTGGAGGAACTTCCCCGGCCGGTGCAGATCCGTCTCCTTCGGGTGATGCAGAAGAAGGAGTTCTACCGCGAGTCGAGCACCCGCACACACGCCATCGACGTCCGGATCATCGCCGCCTCCTGCCACGAACTGGGGGAGGAGCAGTTTCGGGACGCCTTTTCGCCGGACCTGTTCCATCACCTGATGGTGCACTCCATCCGCCTGATTCCCCTCCGGGAGAGGGCCGAGGACATTCCGGTTCTTGCGGAGCATTTCCTCGCCCAGGAGGCGGCGCGGCAGAGGAAGAACATCGTGGGCTTCGAGCCGCGGATGCTCGACCTGCTCGTCGGCTACGCCTTTCCGGGAAACCTGCAGGAGCTGCACGACATCATCGCCACTTCGGTTATCAACACCGAAGGGGACCGGATCGGCGTCGACACGCTCTCCCCCTATCTCCGGGATCGGATCCTCGCCGGCGGCGCGGAGGAGGAGCCCTTCCACGCCCGTTCTCTCGCGGAGGTGGAGCGGGAACACGGGGAGAAGACGCTTCGCCACTTCCAGGGGAACCGGGCGCGCGCGGCGGCCGCCCTCGGGATCGACGAGGAAAGCCTGCGGCGGATCCTGGAGGGAAACGGTGGCGGGTGATCCGGACGGGTAACGGCGCGAGGAAAAGGCCCGGGGCGGTGAACCCCGGGCCTTTCGCGTGGGGGGACGTCCCCCCCTTTTCTTATGACGAAAAACTCTAACGGATCAGCACCATCTTGCGCGTCTCCCGGTCACCGCCGGCGACGAGGCGGCTGAAGTAGACGCCGCTCGCAACGCCCATACCCTCATCGTTCCGGCCGTTCCAAACCGCGTGGTGCGTTCCGGCCGTTTCGGGGCCGTTCACCAGCGTACGCACGAGACGCCCCGACACGTCGTGGATCGTGATCTTCACGGATCCGGGCGCGGCGAGGGAGTAGCCGATGGTGGTGGTCGGGTTGAAGGGGTTGGGGCGGCACGGCTCGAGGCCGAATCGGCGCGCCTCCGGCGCGGGTCCCTCCGACACGCCGGTCATCACGTCCACGTAACCGAAGAGGCGGAAATCGTCCACCGCCGCCTCGACCAGAGAACCGCTCCCGTCGTCGGAGGCGACGAAGCGGAACTGAACCGTGGAGGTCAGGTCGATGTGCTCCTCGAGGACGAAGTTCCGCTGCACCCAGGCGTTGGTGCTCGCCGACGTGTACTCCAAGTCGGTCCAGCCCGAGCCGTCGTTCACCGACACCTTCCAGATGTCCCCGCCCGGGTTGAGCCCCCGGTCGTTGGTGTACCAGACCCAGTAGGCGACCGAGGCGGTCATGTAATCGGAGAGGTCGAAGACGGGGGAGAAGAGGGTGGTCTTGCCGCCGTCCACGTCCGCCGTGCCGGCGCTCTGCCCGGAGTCGGCGTTACCGGTGACGAAGCAGATCTCGCCCGGGTCGATGGTGTGGTCCGTGTACGGTTGCACCGTTTCCCCGTTGTACTCCGTTCCCACCGGCGCCTCGCGCACCCAGATTCCCGACGCGGCGTCGTCATCGACGTCGCCGACGGTCCAATCGCCGGCGGATTCGAATTCTTCGTCGAGCAGCGTGATCTCGGGCGCCACGACGAAGCGGTAGACCTCCGCCGGAGCGCCGGCGGGATCGACGGACTCGAGCCCCACCGCGTCGCGCGCGTAGGCCCAGTACTCGACGATGGTCGAGTAGGGCTGCCCCGGGATGTCCGCCTCGTAGGAGTCGCCGGTCAGGTACTGCAGCTCCAGCGGCGTCGCGTTCCCGTTCCAGTTGGTTCGATAGTAAAGGGTTTTCTGCGCCAGGTCCGAGTACTCGGCGATGGTGACCGGGATGGTGTAGGGGCCGGTTTCGTCGTCGGTGGAGGCGTGGGCGGTGACGCCGAGCACCGGCGCGACGACGTCGATCAGATAGAAGTCGATGTCCGTGTTCTGCGCTTCGGTGATCGTCACGTTCTCCACCGTGTCCGGATCGAAGCTGGCGTGGGTCGCCACCGCCGTGTAGACGCCGGGGGTGACCATGCCGCCGTATTTGCCGTCCGAGCCGGAGGAGAAGGAACGGCCGCTTTCGACGAGGCGGACCTGCACGCCCTGAATCGGCGTGTTCCCGTTGGAGGCGTTGAAGACGTCGCCCGTGAGGGTTCCCGTCGGGCCCGCGGCGACCGGCACGAAGCGGATCGCCCGGCCGTCGGCGAGAATCGAAGAGCCGGAGGAGTACTTGTTGTAATAGCTGTAAAGCAGGCCGTCGCTCTGGTCCAAGTTCTCGATCCCGACGGTGGCGTAGCCGTTGTAGGGATAGGCGTCGTACTGGTTCACGTCGTAGTACTGGAAGACGATGATCCCGTCGTTCGTGTCCGTCGTGTGATGGGCCGGGTCGTAGAGGATGAGCTCGAAGGTCTCGTCGGTCCCCCAGTCGCACTGCTCCATGCGGCTCCACTCGATGATGTACCGGTTGTTCGCCGCGTCGTACTTCCGGTAGACCGCGCCGCCGCCGGACTGGTCCAGGTCGTCCCAGAAGGGGGCGATCATCCCGTTCGGGCCGCCCGAGCCGGGAATGATCCAGTTTCGATAGGCGACCGACGGGGAGCGGCCCATGGAGATCCACCCGTTGGAGCAGACCGTGATGGTGTCGTAGCTCTCGCCGTAGTATTGGAAGGGGAAGGGGAGCGCGATCACGACGGACTTGTCCTGGTAGGTCCCGTTGTCGCCGAGGACGATCTCCGTGCCGTCGCCCCCGTAGGACGGATCCAACTCCACCCAGGAATAGACCGGCGCCTCCGGATAGCCGGCGTCGGTGTCGTCGAAGGCGTAGTAGCCGTAGCCGTCCGGACCGGTCGGATCGGAGGTGGCGACGGCGCCGACGGTGATGGAGAAGGGGACCGTGTCGATCCGCCCGCCCGAGAAGGCGCAGACGATTTCGAAGTTGGCGAGATAGCCCTGATAGGTGGAGGCGTCGGCGGTGACGGTGAAATAGTCGGTGTCGCAGATGCCCACCGCCCCCACGTCGATTCCGCCGAAGGAGCCGGAGGCGTCGCCCACGGTGACCATCGACGAGAGTGAGGAGAGCGTGCCGGTGACGTTCGAGGCGTAGCTCTCCCCCGTGTTTTCGATCCGGACCACCAAGTTCGCCGTTTCGCCCGGGTCGAGGCGGCTGTTCCCGCCGTCGACCACGATGACGGCGTAGGTTTCCAATGCGCTGGAGACCACCGGGATTTCGATCAGCGAGTGCCAGGAGGACGCGCCGGAGGAGACGTCCAGGCCGAGCTGAACCAGATGCCCCTGCGGGCAGCCGGGCGCGATCTGGAAGTCGAAGTCCTCGTCGGACCAGTCATCGCCTCCGCCGCCGATGTCCCCCCAGGTCTCGTTCCCGTCCAGGATCGTGACGAAGGGGTCGTCGCTGGTGAGCTCGGCGGTGACGGAGGTTTTCGTGGCGCCGGAGTAGTTGCGGAGCTGCACAGGAAGCTCGATCGCCTCGCCGGCGTTCACGTTGCCGTCGCCGTTCCCCTGGCTGTCGCCGGAGGCGTCGTCGTCCACGGTGTGGGCCAGATAACCCAGATGGTCGCCGCCGGCGTCGACGGTCACGTCGGCCAGGTAGGGGTGGTGGTTGTGCTTGGTGACGGTGATCTGCATCGCGCCGCCCGAGGAGTTGTTCAGCGGCAGTTCGATCCGACCGGAGGCGTCGGTGCGTCCCCTCTCGTAGGTCTCGCTCCCCTTGCGGACGCAGACGAGCGCGTCCCGGACGGGCGTGCCGCCGGCGGCCACTTCGACCACGATCGAGTTGGCGCCGAGCGCCACGGAAGCGTCGTGGGTCACCGTGAGGGTTTGCGGAACGGCGGTCCATACGTCCAGCGAAGGGTCGCCCATTAGGTTGTTCCAGTAGGCCCAGGTCTCCGCCACGTCCGCTTCATTGTCGTAATAATTATTATAGATCTCCAGCTTGCCGCGGGTGAGGGAGGCGCCCATGGTGGCCGGTCCGTCCCAGAGAATCCCGCGCCAGATGCCGTAGTACATGCAGTTGTTGTAGCGCGTGTGGGTGTGGATCGTGGCGGTGCCGACCGCGCCGATTCCCCCCTTCATGGTGGTCGTTCCGCTTCCGGCCCGCAGCCACGCCTCGGAGCGGGAGGTGCCGCCGGCGAAGCTCCCCGTGTCGCAGGTGAGCATCACCACGTAGGGGAGCTTGTAGCCGTTATTAAGGGTGTAGATGTTCGACGTCCCCCAGCCGCTCGTATAGTACCATCCGCGGTAGCCGTGCACCGAGCAGCCCTGGGTGATGGAAGCGCTCATCTGGCTGACGAAATTCTCGGTGTAGATGGTGTCTATGTCGTCGTAACCGAGATCGAGGAGCCGGTCGGCGAGCCAGCGGCCGGTTTCGACGCAGCTCTCGCCGGAGGAACTGGGGTCGCCGACCACGCAGGCGCGGGTGAACCAGCTCGTGCTCCCCATTTCCGGCGCGCTCTCATAGTTGACGATTTTGCTGATCACCCGGGAAACCTCGTCGGCGCTGCTGACCGAAAGGCGGCCGATGTGAACGTCCGCCAGGATGTCCGTGCCGTCGAGAAGGGTGTAGCCGTGATCCCCTTCGCCGCCGTAGCCGCTGGAGGTTTCATACCAGCAGGGGATCGCGTAGGTGCCGCTCACGTCGCCGACGAGTGTGACGTATTCGAGGTTGAAGGAATCGTCGTTGTAGACGCTTTGGATGTAACTCTTGATCGCCCCCGTGGTGGTCCCCGTGACGGCGGTGGTGACCAGCGTGACCGGCTCTCCCTTCCGCTCCTTCCAGTCCAGAAGTCTTTGCAGCGAATCGACCAGCGCGGCGTTGTTCGGGCAGATCATCAGATGGCCGCCGGGGAGCGCGCGGCTCTTGTCCGGTGAGGAGTAATTCGCCACCGCCTCGCTGAGGAGGAGATCGAAGCTGGGGGGCATGGGCCGGATATCCGCAGCGGACGCTTTCGAGGCGCCTCCATCGAAAACGATCTCCACTTCGATCCGGTCCGCCACGCGCAGGGTGCGCGTCGCCGGGTCGTAGCGGACGGGACGGAAGGTGACCGGCGCGACGCGCAGGCCGCGGATCCGGGCGGTTTCGCCGACGCTCGCCGAGGGGGAATCGGCGCCCCGGACCGCGTAGGCTTCCTCGTCGTAGTCGAACGCGGATTCACGGCTCTCGTCGCCTCTCTGCAGGGGAGCCAATAGAATCCCCTCGCGGGTTTCCTCGGAAAGGACGATCGCCCTCGCCTCGATCCTCGCCCCTTCGGGGACGGCGATCAGGCGCGTGAAGATGGGGGTCGCCGGTCCGCCGATCTCTCCCTCGAACCCGCCGCCCGGCACGGAGAAGGACCGAAAACGTTCGCCGTCGATCTCCAACTCGATTTCGGAAAGAAGGGGCATTTCGAAAAGGAGGCGGAGCACGCCCTCACTCTCTTCCGTCACCTCCACGGTCGGGACGGCGTCCCGGGCCGGTTCCGGTTGCATCGACTCGGTCCGCAAAGCGGGGAACACGGTCAAGAGAAGACAGAAAAACGCAAGATGTGCGGATCGACGCATGGTTTCCTCCCTATCGGGTAAACGATCTCGATCGGAAATGGCCGCGCGGGAGCGGCTCCAGGGGGAGAACAGAGTACGGGCTCTAATCTTGTCCGGTTCTTTCCGGTATCGGGGAGCGAAGAAGAACCTTCGTCAGGCTTATAGTATATCATAATGCCCTTTGCCCAAACAAGATCTAGCTTCCTTCACGGAGGGGGCGGTTTTCGAAAGCAAGAGCCGCCGGGCGCCACGCTTACGAAGCACTCCCTCGAACTCGGGGCGGAGTGGGTGAGAGGCCGTGACCGGAAAAACGGGGTGGAAAGAACGGACAACGGTATGGTATAATTTCGCTTAGTCGGTGGATTTCCCGCCCTCCCTGCGCGGAATCGCCGGCCCGGCGCAGGAAGGGCGTCTCCTGTGGTTCGACCACGCCCCTCAGCGTTCGCCGCGCCCTCGTCTCGGACCGTTCACCGGCCCTTGGATCGGCGCGCTCACTGCTCCCCCTTGTTGAAACCGGCTTATCACCGACCGTATAAAAGCGGAAGGGGAGATCCACAGATGAAAGCGACGCACCTCGTTCCCATGATCCTTCTCGCCGCGGCACTCGCGGCCCACGCCGGCACGATCACCGTGCCGGGCGACTACACGTTGCTCCAAGAGGCGGTGGAAGCCGCCGTTTCGGGAGACACGGTGCTCCTTTCGGCGGGCGTCTACGACAGTCTCTTCTACCCGCCCGTGGTGGACACCACGCAGTGCGTCGTCTACATGAAGTCGGGCGTCTCGCTTCTGGGCGAACCGGGCGCGATCATCGACGGCGACAGCCTGGGACGGGGAATCTTCTGCGACGGCGTCACCGGGGTCCGGATCGAGGGCTTGACCGTCCGCAAGGCCTTCGCCGAGATGTACGGCTCGGGGATTTTCGCCGACGATGGAGCGGAAGTGATCGTCGAGGATTGCGTGATCACCGACAATCACGACGGCGGCGTGATCGTCATGGACGGCTCGGATGTGGACTTCTTCGACTGTGAAATCAACGACAACCATTCCAAACAGGGCGGGGGCGTGGCGGTCGAGAACACCTGCGACGTCGGTTTCTACGGTTGCCGCGTTCTCCGGAACGAGGCGCCCGCCGGCGGCGGCGTCTTCGTGCGCGCCGGCTGCACCGTCGCGTTCGAAAACTGCGTCATCGACTCCAACCTCCTGCCCACGGTGAACGGCGCGGCCGGGGGTGTCAGCATCAACAACTCCACGGCGACCATGAAAAACTCCCGCGTGAACGCGAACGTCTCCTCCGGCCGGGGAGGCGGCTTCGCGGTGACCGACAACGCGACGGTGACCATCGAGTCCACATACGTGCAGAACAACGAAACCACCGGAGACTACGGCCCCGGGGGCGGCATCTATCTGGAGATGGCGACTCTGGTCATGCGCGCCTCCGTCGTCACCGGCAACAGCGCGCCCGGCGACGACTCCGACGGCGGCGGTCTCTTCCTCTTTTTCGCCAACGCCTGCTCGCTGCTTCAATGCACCATCGCCGGAAACGGAACGGTGGACGACGAACTGGGCGGGGGCATTACCTCGCAGTACTGCTCCCCCGTCATCGAGCAAACCATCCTCGCCTTCAACGGCCCGGGCGCCGGCATCACCTGCACGGACGGGACGCCGGTCTTCTCCTGCTGTGATCTTTACGGCAACACCGGCGGCGACGCGATCTGCGGCATGGACGACGGCGGCAATTTCTCGCAGGACCCGCGGTTCTGTGACGATGCGAACGATCTCTTCACCCTCCATTGCGATTCTCCCTGCTTCCCCGGACGGCACCCCGACGGATCCTCTTGCGGTCTGATCGGCGCCGAGACGATCGGCACCTGCGACGGTGTCGGCGTCGACCAGGGAAGCGCTCCGGAGGGAATCGCTCCCCCCTTGCGGCACTACGCTTCGCCCAACCCCAACCGGAACGGCACGACGATCCACTTCGGCGTCCTCCGGGCGGGCCGCGTCTCCGTCGCGATTTACGATGTCGCCGGCCGGCGCGTGCGCATGCTGGAAGACCGTGATCTCGGCGCCGGCGCGCAACAGGTGGAATGGGACTCCCGGGACGACGCGGGACGACCGGTGTCGAGCGGCATCTACTTCTACCGAATCACGGGCGATCCGTCCCCACGGAGCGGTCGCCTCGTGATCACCCGATGACGGGAACACGGTAGAAAGCGCAAGCCGAATCCGTTACGGTTGCGGGATCTACGGTGCGCGACCGCGCGCCGATCAGGAGGATTACGATGCGGAGCACCTTGCTTGTCGCCGCACTCTGCTGTCTCGCCGGCGCACTCCCCGCCGGCGCGGTGACGGAGGGGGCGGATGCCCTGACCTTGCGAACCGTTCCCTCGCCCGGCGCGATCCGTCTGACCGTGCGGGACGACGGGCCGGTCCCCTTCGCGGCGGAGACGGTCCGTTGGATCGCCCTCCCGCCGGACGCCGCCGAGCCTCGTCTCCTCCCGTCCGCCGGGAAGGAAAACCCGCCGGTCCGCGCCTTCGCCGGACCGGTCATGAAACTACGCGGCGTCTCCGTTCTTCCGATCCGTTTTGCGCCGGCGGCGGACAAGGCGAGCGCGGGCGCGGAACTCCGCCGCGCCTTCGATCTGGAGATTCGTTACGAAACCGCCCCGGGCAAGGGGGGGGCGGGCGCGGCGGCGGCGATGAGCCGCGGCTTCTACGATCCCTTCCTCGACCTCTTCCCGGAGGACCAGAGGTCCGCCCTCGCCGGCGCCGGAGAGGAAGGGGGAATGCTGATCGTGACGCATCCCTCTCTCGAAGCGGCGGCGGAGCCTCTCGCGGAGTGGAAACGGTCTCTGGGCTATGACGTGACGCTGGTCACCACCAACGAGACGGGCACCCGCAACGACGAGATCCGCTCCTATATAAAGGGGCTCTACGACGGATCCGGAACGCCGCCCCAGTACGTCCTTCTCCTCGGGGATGTGGAGCAGGTTGCCGGGTTCGACTATCACCAGAGCGTCACCGATCTTCCCTATAGCCTGATGGACGACGACGATTTTCTTCCCGATCTGGAAGTGGGGCGTCTCTCGGCGCAGAACGCCGATGACCTGGAGACGATCGTCGCAAAAATCCTTCGCTACGAAGGGGATCCCTATATAGCGGACACCACCTGGTACGGCCGGGCTCTCCTCGTGGCGGGGGACTATAGTTCCAACACGCCCGTGCCCGTCTCCCGTTGGTGCCGCGATCAGCTCTACGACGCCGGCTTCACGGCGGTGGACACCGTCTTTTACCCGCCCCACTGGGGGACCGGCGCCCCCTTCATCCGCTCCTCCGTCAACAAGGGGGTCTCCCTCGTCAGCTACCGGGGCTGGGCCTACGGGTGGCGCGGCTGGGAACCGCCCCACTTCACGGTGGACGAAATCCCGAGCCTGAGCAACGGCTGGATGCTTCCGGCGGTGTTCAGCTTCGTCTGCGAGAACGGCAACTTCACCAACACCGAGTGTTTCGGCGAGGCCTGGATCCGCGCGGGCACCGCCTCTTCCCCCAAGGGAGGGATCGCCTTCATCGGGAACAGCGAGCACTGGTCCCACACGCGGCACAACGACGCCGCGGCGATCGGCGCCTTCCGGGCGATCCGCGAGCGGGGCGAGAGGCGTCTCGGCGCGATCCTGAACTCCGCGAAGGCGGAGATCTGGCGCTCCTTCCCGGACCAAATCCCCTACGATCCCTACACCGACGAATCGGTGGAGTTTTATTACTACATCTACGGTCTTCTCGGAGATCCCTCCCTGGAGATCCGGACCGCGGTTCCCCGAACGATCCATGCGGCCTGGCCGGACACGATTCCGCCAGGGACGGGGCGGATCGAGGTGGCGGTCTTCGAGGCGGATGGCGCCACTTTCGTCGAGGGGGCCCGCGTCGGCCTCTCCCGCGGCGGCGTGACGCTCGGCCGCGCCTGGACCGACGAGTACGGACGCGCGACCGTTCTGGCGAACGTCTCCGCCGGCGCGG
The DNA here is from genome assembly GCA_016930695.1 of Candidatus Eisenbacteria bacterium. NCBI lineage: Bacteria > Candidatus Eiseniibacteriota > Candidatus Eiseniibacteriota bacterium. Next base: position 35,469 of record JAFGGD010000012.1, on the reverse strand, counting down.
AGCCGGTGCGGCTGACCGTCACCGGCCCGGGGATCTTCCCGGTCCTCGACAGCGCGGCGGTGGACGCCGGCCGTCCCGAACTCTCCCTCGCCGAGGTGTGGTTCACCGACGACGGTTCCTACGGGAGCGACGGGGACGGCGACGGCCTTCCGGAGCCGGGTGAGATTCTGGCGCTCCGTATCCGCCTCGCCGGCGACGGCGCGCAATCGCTTTCCGGCGTGACGGCGTCTCTGGGCGCGGACGGCGCCGGCGCCACGGTGGTCACCGGCGTTTCCACGTTCCCGGACATCCTCGCCGGCGGATCGGCCTGGTCCGACTCCACGTGGACGGTCCTTCTGGGCGCCGGCCTGGAGGAGGGATTCCGGGCGCGGCTGCGGGTGGACGCGATCGTCGACGGCGACACGACGACCCACGGGTTCGATTTGGTGGTTCGCGCGCCCGACCCGGTTTATGTTTCGCATTCCCTCGAAGGGGACGGCGTCCTCGATCCGGGCGAGTTCGCGGGCATCGATGTCGTGTGGCGGAACGACGGGGCAAACGCCCCGGCGACCCACGGCGTTCTCCGGGCCGTCACGCCCGGCCTCGCGTTCGCGATCGATTCCACGGCGGACTACGCCGCCGTCGATTCCGGCGGCACCTCTCCGGCCGGCACCTTCGGCATCCAGGCGACGGACACCGCCGCCGTCGGCCGCGCGGCGGTCTTCACGCTCCTCCTCACCGCCGACGACGGCCGTACGACGAGGACCGACTTCTCGGTCGTCATCGGCGCCGTGGACCATCGCGCCCCCTTGGGCCCGGATCGCTACGGCTACTGGGCCTACGACAACTCGGACACCGATTATCCCGACGCGGCGCCTCTCTTCGAGTGGGTGGAGATCTCCCCGACCTACGGCGGTTCCGGGATCTCCCTCGGCCTCGGCGACGGCGACGGCGCGGTCCGGGCGCTCCCGTTTCCCTTCGTCTATTACGGGGTCTCTTACGACAGCATCCTGATCAGCGACAACGGGTGGGCTGCCTTCGACCTGGCGAACCGCTTCGATTTCTACAACTGGAGTCTCCCCAACTCCTACGGCAACGCCGCCATGATCGCTCCGTTCTGGGACAACCTGAACCCGGAGAAGGAGGAGAACGACGTACCCGTGGGGGACGGGATCTACGCCTTCTACGACGATGGGGAGCACCGCTATGTGATCGAGTGGAGCCGCCTGGGGAATCTCCGGTCCCAGCACGACAACCACGAGGACTGGGACGACCTGCAGACCTTCGAAATGATCTTCTACGATCCGGCGTATCGCGATACGCCGACCGGCGACGGCGTGATTCGCTTCCAGTATAAACGAATCGTCAACAACGACGACGAACGGATGTACGCTACCGTGGGAATCGAGAACATGGCGGAGGACGACGGCCTCGAGTACAGTTACTCCGACCTCTACCCGGCGGCGGCGGCGCCTCTCTCGGCCGGCCTGGCGGTGGAGTTCACCACCCGTTCCCCGCGCTACGATCCCTTCACCCTCGCCGCATTCACCGCGAAGGCATGCGAGGAGGGGGTCCGCCTCGACTGGATTCCCGGCGACGATCGCCCCCTGGCCGGCTACCGGATCTACCGTGTCGGCGCGGGCGGGGATAGGCTCCTGCTCCCGGGCGGCGCCCTCGGCCCGGAGGCGCGCTCCCACGTGGATCGGGACGTCGACCCGGCGGCGGAGGCGGCCTACGAAATCGGCTCGATCGACCCGACCGGCGCGGAAAAGCTCCTCGGTCCCTGCGTATACGAAGGGCGGGGCGCCCGCGCGATCCGGTTCGCGCTCGGGCACGCCGGGCCGAACCCGGCCCGCGGCGGGGTCCTGCTCTCCTACGCGCTCCCCGAGCGAGGCGACGCGCGGCTCCGGATCTACTCCGTCACCGGGCGGATGATCCGCACGCTCGTCCGGGAGACCGTTGATCCGGGAGTCCGGACCGTCGAGTGGGACGGCCGGGACGACCGGGGCCGTTCGGTCCCGAGCGGCGTCTACTTCGCCCGTCTCCAGGCGGGCGCCGGCGAGCGTCGCATCAAGCTGACCCTACTCCGATGACGGCGGGCGGGGAGTGATTGAAGGATGAATCGCCTCTTTCGAAAAATGCGATGGTGGTGGGCCCCGCCCCTCTTCCTGTTCCTTCTCGGCGCCGCCGCGCCGGAACGATCGGAGGCGTCGCCGGCGGTTCGCGCCGCGCTTCCCGACGGCCTCCCCGCGCCGGCGGAGAAGGACACGGCGCGCGCCGCAAAGAAACCGGCGAAGAAAAAGTCGAGCGCGAAGAAGAAAAAGAAGAAGAAGGAGGAGCCGAAGGTCCGTCTTTCGGGACTCTTCGCCCTCCGGTTCGTGTTCGACGACAACTTCATCCATTATTCCGACGAGGACCTGGATGAGTTCGCCCACACGGTGAACACCGGCAAGTTCTCCATCGAAACCGCCCACGACTGGATCGTCCGACCCCGGTTTGAGATGACCTTGGAGACGCCGGAGATCACAGGCAGGGATCTGGAGATCTCGTTCCGGGCCAGCACCTGGCGCTATGTGAACAACGGCGTGAAGGACAACCAGTCGTACCAGATCGGTTTGAAACACGCCGGCTTCGGGCGGGACAACTTTCAGCTTTCTTATTATTACGCCCCTCTTTCCTACATCCGGAACTTCCGGGACCGCGCGCCCTACACGTCCCGTTCGGCGCCTCTCGAGTACTACAATTTTTCCTACACCTCCAACTCGCTCACGCTCGGATACTGGCGGCGGCTCTCCTCCGCCTTCGACGGCAAGCTGGAGGTGAAACGCTCCTGGCGTTATTTCAACCGGGAGTTCATGGAGAACGACAACTGGGAGTGGCGCTTCGGCGGCTATCTCGCCTGGCGTTTCATCCGCCCCCTGAAGTTGACCTTCGCGTACTACTACAGCGACGTGCTCGGCCGGGGCGCGGACGAAGCGGGGGAAACCCGGGAGAACTCGAACGACAGCGATCCCACGTACGTGAGGGACGCCTTCGATCTCACCCTCCGCTTCTACACCTCCGGGATCCTGCCGAAGATCAACGCCCTCAGCGTCGGGTGGGAGTACCAGACTTACTATTTCACGGGCGAAAAACCGTATTATGAAGACCCGCTCCACACGGGGCGGAAGGACTTGATCCGCAGGGTCGAAGTGACCGGCGAGACGGGCCGGATCTTCGGCCCTCTCAGCCTGGAAGCCGGCTATCGCTATACCATGCGGACGTCCGACGCCGCCTGGACGGGCGGAACGGACGACGCCGGCATCGGCGAGGAAAAGGACTACGTGGAAAACCGAACCTGGTTGGGGCTCGAATACCCCTTCTAGCTCCCGTGAGGAATCGACCGGACCCGCCCGCGGGCCCGTACGGAAAGCCCGGCGCTCCAGGGGGGCGCCCGGAAAGAGGAGAGCTTCCATGATCGGCAACCGGATGGGCTGGGGGAAGGCGACCTTCACCCTCTTTCTCGCGGCGGCCGCGCTGGCCGGCTGCGGCATGCAGGATCTGTACGAACCGCCCACCGCCCCGTACCGGGTGGTGGGACGCCTCTCCCTGCCCAGCCAGGTGGAGGGAGTGGACGTCCTCGGGAGCTACGCCTTCGTGGCGGGCGGACAGGCCGGGCTCGTGGTGGTCGACATTTCCGATCCAAAGGATCCCGAACTGACGCTCATGTTGAACACGGTGAAATACTCCGAGTCGGTTCGCGTGGCGAGCACACTCCACGGCGGCTCGGTGCTCGACATCGCTTTCGTCGTGGAGGGGACCGAGGGGATCACCACCTACGACGTCACCGACCCGCCGAACGCCTTTTCCTTCAACCAGGGGACGACGGCGGTGGACGGCGACGGGCTTTTCATCGAGATGCCGGATCATCCCGGCGATCCCTACGTGGTCTATCTGGCCGAGAGCTGGAAGGGACTGCGGATCTTCGAGTCCGATCCCTCCATCCCCGGCCTGTTGCAGTACAACGGCGTCTTCGCCGGCACGCGCGGCTACGCGCGCTCGGTGGCGGTGAAGGACGGCTACGCCTACGTGGCGGACGACGAGATGGGGGTCGCCGTGCTGGACGTGCGCACCCGGATGCTCGGCGCCGTCCGTCTGGTCTCTTCCTGCGACACCGACGGCGAGGCGGAGTGCATCGCCCTCGAGGGGGATTACGCCTTCGTCGCCGACGAGGAAAACGGACTCGTGGTGCTGGAGATCGTCCGCGAGGGAGAGGACGAGATCCCCACGCCGCACCAGGTGGCGCACCTCGCCCTGGACGGACTCTGCTTCGACATCGTGGTCCGGGACGGGACCGCTTTTCTGGCGGCGGACGACGGCGGCGTGCACGTGGTGGACGTGACGACGCCCGCGTCTCCGAACTGGCTCGGCACGATCGTCACCAGCAAGGCGACCGGCGTCGCCGTCGGCGAGGACGGCGTGGTCGTGGTGAGCGATCGTTACGACGGGATATTGGTCCTACAGGGAGAGAATCCCTTCACGGACCGAACCGCCCCGTCGCGGGTCTGGGACCTGCGGTCCACCGCCGCGCCGAGGAACGCCGTCCGGCTCGAGTGGACCGCGCCGGGCGACGACGGCCTGGAGGGGAACGCCTCCTCCTACGACCTACGCTACTCGCTCGATCCGATCGAAACCGAGGCGGATTGGGACTCCGCACACGCCTGCCCCGCGCCTCCGGCGCCCGGCGCGCGCGGCCTCGCGGAGCAGTACTGGATGGACGGCCTCGCCGCGGGGACCGAGTACGCTTTCGCGATGAAGACGGCGGACGAGAAAGGGAACTGGTCCGGGCTCTCCAACTCCATCGTCGTCGTCACTTCGACGGAGAACACGCCGCCGACGATCCGGAACGCCTCCGTCCGGCCGGAGGTGGCTCCGCCGGACTCGACCTTCCGCTTTGAAATCACCTACGAGGATTGGGACAACGAAGCGCCCACGGCGGCCCGCGTGGTCATCGACGAAGAGATCCACGACCTGACGGCGGTTTCGACGGACTACCGGAACGGGGCGCTTTTCCGTTACGAGACCTCGATCGAGGAGTGGGGGGAGCATGAACATCTCTTCGTCTTCTCCTACGGCGGCGGAGGGTCGGTGAGAACGGACACCCTCGCCGGGCCCGGCGTCGGCTACGTGTTCACCATGGGGAGCCCGGCGGGTGAATCCGGCCGGGACGGGGACGAGGCGCTCCACTCGGTGGCGCTGAGCGCCTCGGTGGAGTACGCCGACCACGAGGTCAGCCAGGCGGAGTACGCCGCGGTGATGGACACCAATCCCTCCGTTTTCGTCGGCGATGATCTCCCCGTGGAGAACGTCTCCTGGTTCGACGCGGTTCTCTACTGCAACGCCCTCTCCCTTCTGGAGGGGCTCACTCCCGCCTACACCGTCGCCGGCGAAACGGTGACCTGGGACAGGAACGCCGACGGATGGCGATTGCCGACGGAAGCGGAGTGGGAGCGGGCTTGCCGCGCCGGAACGGCCACCGCCTTCGCGGCGGGCGGGATCGTCGAGGAGGGGTGCGGCTTCGAGCCGGTCCTGGACGGCGCCGGCTGGTACTGCGGGAACGCCGAGGCGACCACCCACGCGTTGAAGGGGAAGGACCCGAACGACTGGGACCTCTACGACATGCACGGCAACGTGTGGGAGTGGTGTTGGGATTGGTACGTCGAGGACCTCGGCTCGGGCTTCGCCGTCGATCCCCGCGGGCCCGATTCGGGCTCGCAGAAGGTGATTCGCGGCGGCTCCTGGTACGATTTCGCCCGGGAGAGCCGGAGCGCTTCCCGCGCGCCCTACTGGCCCAACTCGAAGGACGACACGATCGGATTCCGCGTGGTCCGAACGCTTTTTGATTAAAGGAGGCGGAGAGGTGAGCGCACGACCGGACGGGAAGATCCGTTTCCTTTTCATCGATGAGTTTCGGGGTCTGGTGGGGGTGTTGATGCTTTTGGGGCACAGCTCCTACTACTTCAACTCGGTCTGGAACCAGCTCGATCCGCTCGATCCGCTCTTCGGCGGTTTCGGGCAGTTTCTTCTCCGCTACGTGGGCTACCTCTGCGCCCCCGGCTTTCTGATGATGAACGGCGCCATGGTCTGGTGGGCCTACACGCGCCGTGTCGAGAAAGGGGTCTCCCCCCGGACGGCCCGCTGGCACCTGATCCAGCGCGGCCTCTTCCTGGTTTTGGTGCAGATCACCTGGGTGAACTCCTCCTGGAGCGGTTTCGCCCGCTTCCGTCCCGACCACATCGGGATCATCGCGTGCATCGGTCTTTCGATGGTCTTCCTGACCTTCTTCGTGCACGCGCGTTGGTGGGCGCGCCTCGCCGTCGCGCTGGCGCTCTTCGCGGTTCATCCCCTGCTGCTCGCGATCCCCTACGACGCGGGCGTCGCCTGGCAGAGGGTGCTGATGCAGACCTTCGTCGACGCCGGGGATTTCAATAAATACCCGGTCATTCCCTGGCTGGCGCTCGGCACGATGGGATCGGTGATGGCCTACGGTTGGCTCCGGGTCTGGAAGACCACGCGCGAGCGCGTGACGGCGAGCCTGGTCATCGCACTCACCGCCTTCGCCCTCGCGACGGTCGTGCGGATGGGCCGCGGTTATGGAAACATCTTCCCCTTCTCCGATTTCGGGAGCTACTCCTTCCTGCTGGACCAGAAGTATCCGCCCAGCCTCTATCACAACCTCTGGTTCTTCGGCGCCGTGTCGGCGGGGATGGCGGCGATCCAGGCGCTGGGCCACGCGTGGCCGCGGCTCACCGCCCCCCTCGGCCTCGTCGGACGGGTTCCGCTCTTCTACTACGCGGTGCACATCGCGATTTTGGGGATTGTCTCCAAACGGATGGGGGTCTACTACCACGAAGGAGGCGTTTGGGCCTCGCTGATCGGCTGGGTGATCATGATGGCGGTCATGCTCCCCCTCACCTCCTGGTTCGGCGGCCTGAAACGGAGGAGCAAGAACTACGTCATCCGGATGATTTAGATTTCTATTTCTTCGAGGAGCCGGACTTCTTCGCGCTCCTCTTTTTCCCGGAGGATTTCTTCTTCGAGGATCCGGATTCGGCCGCCTTCTCCGCCTTCGCGCGCGCGGCGGCCTCCTCCTCGGTCAGGAGGACGAAGCTTTTTTCCGCGATCAGCTCGCGGTAGAGATAGACCCGGAGCATGTATTCGCCCGGATCGCGCCGGCCGGGAGTCGCGGAGACGGAGCTTGAAAGGGCGCCCTCTTCCGCGTCCGGGTTGTAATCGATCCGCTTGGTATAGAACGCTTTCCCCTCCGGATCGACCCAGACGAGGTGGAACATCCCCTCCCGGTCGCCGAGGGCGTTCGCGTGAAACAGGTTCACACGGGCGCGGACCTTCGAGTCCTCTTTGATCGTGAAGAAGCGTCCTTCGCCGAGGAGGCGGTCCGACTTTTTGCTCTCCGCCCTATAGAAGACGATGGACGCCTCGACGCCGCCGGGGTCCTTGGCGGGATGGACCGTTGTCGAGTCGGGTCCGCCGGAAGCGATCTCGACGCGGTCGGAGCAGCCCGGAGCGCCCAGAAGGGGAAGGGCGAGGAGAAGCGGGAGAAGAGGTCTACGCAGTGCGTACATCAAAGTGCCGCTCCTTTCGAGTACAATCCTTGCACCGGGGGAGCTCCGGAGGAGATCATCGCCAGTATACCCGAGCCGCCGCGGAAAAGGCCAGCGGTGGATCGGAACCCGGCCGCCGGCGCCGCGAGCGGCGGGGAGGGATCGTGACTTGTCGCTTTTCGTGATTCTGCTCGCCTTCGTGGTGGGCTATTGGACCGTCGAGGCGATCCGCCTGCACAGGGCGCTCCGGGCGATCCCGATCCGGATCCACGTGAACGGGAGCCGGGGAAAGTCGTCGGTGACCCGCTTGATCGCGGCGGCGCTCCGGGAGGCGGGGATCCGGACGGCGGCGAAGACGACCGGAAGCAAGGCGCGTTATATCCACCCCGATGGAACCGAGGAACCGGTGATCCGGCTCGGCACGCCGAACATCTGCGAGCAGGTGAGGGTGCTCGACCGGGCGCGCCGGGGCGGCGCGCGGGCGATCGTGATGGAGTGCATGGCGATCCGGCCGGACCTGCAGAGGATCACCGAAAAGAAGATTCTCCGCTCCACCGTGGGCGTCATCACCAACGTTCGGGCGGATCACCTGGACGTTATGGGACCGACGGTGGCGGACGCGGCGGTGGCCATCTCCTCCACGATCCCCCGGCGCGGTTTCGCCGTGGCCGGCGATCCACGCCACGCCGACATCCTCCGGCGAACCGCCCGGAGGCGGGGTACGGAGTTCGCCGTCGCTCGGCCCGAGGAGGTGTCCGCCGCGACCATGGACGGATTCCGGTATCTGGAGCACGCGGAGAACGTGGCCGCCGTGCTCGCCGTGACCCGGCGGCTCGGCGTGGACGACGAGACGGCGATCCGGGGGATGCACCGGGTAACGCCCGACCCGGGGGCGTGCACGCGCTGGAATCTGGTTCACCGGGGCGTTAACATGGAATTCCTGAATATCTTCGCCGCGAACGACCTGGAGTCGACCACGGCGATCTGGAAGCGGCTCGGTCTCGACCGGAGAGGGGAGGAGGGGGAGGGGGTCGTGGCGATCCTCAACCTGCGCGCGGACCGTATGGACCGTTCCCTTCAGTTCGCCGAAGCGGTGGAGATCGATCTGATCGCCGACCGGTACGTGATTGTCGGCGGACTTTCGGATCGGGTGGAGCGCCGGTTCGTGAGGCGGGTTCCCGCGGAGCGGCTGATCCTCCTGACGGGCGCCGGCCCTGAGGCGGTTTTCGACAGGATCGCGGCTCTCGGGTGGCGGCGCGCGCGCGTGGCCGGGGTGGGCAACATCGGCGGCGTGGGGCACGAGATCCTCGCCTACGCCGCCGGAAAGGAGAAGGCGGATGCTGATCGCTGAGGCGATCGGGCTCGGGCTCGTGGTGAGCCTGCTCTTCATCGAAGCGGTGGGATTCGCGGCCGGCGGTTTCGTGGTTCCCGGCTACATCGCCCTCTTTCTCGACTCGCCGCTCCGCCTGTTCGGCACGGTGATCGCCGCCACCGCCACCTACGGGTGCGTCCGTTTGGGCGGCCGGTTTCTGCTGATTTATGGGCGGCGCACCCTGGTTTTCGCGGTGCTCCTCGGCTTCCTCTTCGGCGCCCTGACCACCCGGATCCCGCAGATCGGCTTTCTCGAAAGCGGCGGCGCGCTCGCCTCGATCGGCTATATCATCCCCGGATTGCTCGCTTACTGGATGACCCGGCAGGGGATTCTGAGGACGCTGGCGGCGATGATCGTCGCGGCGGTTCTGGTCCGTTTCGCCCTCATCATCTTCCACGGAGGTGCGCTCCTTGAAACGCCTGTTTTCTAGCGCCCGGCCCTGGTCGCAGAGGGCGGACCTCTTTCTGGTCGGCCTCGCCGTTCTCGGCCTCGTGCTGCACGGGACCGCCGAGAGGACCCGTAAACTCCATCCCCAGCCGCACCTTCTGGAGAAGATGGCCGCGGCGACCCGGACGATCCGCTGCTACGAGGCGATCCGGCAGCATCGGATGGGGCGTCCCGGGGCGATCGACCGCGAAAACGACCCGGAGGGGAGCGGGCTCATCGGCCAGGAGTTCAGTCTCACCACCACGGACCGGGGGATCCTGTCGGCGAAGCTCACGTCGGTGAATCCGAACTACGCCGCGCTTTTCGTGGAGTACTTTCACGAGTGCGGACTGGAGCCGGGCGACCCGGTGGCGATCGCAATGACCGGTTCCTTCCCGGCGCTCAATATCGCCGTTCTCGCCGCGGCGGAGGAGATGTCCATCAAGGCGATCCCCATCACCAGCATCGGCGCCAGCATGTGGGGGGCGAACGATCCGGAGTTCACCTGGCTGGACATGGAAGCCCTGCTCAACGATCAGGGCCTGCTTCATACACGAAGCGTGGCCGCGTCGATGGGGGGGAGCAACGACCGGGGGCGCGGTCTCTCGCCGAAAGGGAGGAATCTCCTGCGGGAGGCGATCGAACGGGCCGGCGTTCCCGCTATCGATGAAGCGACGCTGGACGACGCGATCCGGCGCCGTGTGGAGATCTTCGACGACAACGCCGAGCCTCGGGGGATTCGCGCCTACGTGAACATCGGTGGTAGTTCGGCGAGCATCGGCACCAGCATGAACGGACGGCTGATCCGGGCGGGGGTGAACAAGACGCTCCCCGCCTATAACTGGACTCAACGGGGGGCGCTTCACCTTCTCGCGAGGCGAGGCATCCCCGTGGTTCATATTCTTCGGATCGAAACGATCGCGGAGAGACACGGTTTCCCCATCGCCCCGGACGTGATTCCTTCGGTAGGGGAGGGGGAGATCTACCACCAGGAGATGTACGATCTGCGGATCGTCGTTCCCGCGTTCCTTACCTTCGCCGTGCTCTGCTTCGGCGTGCTTCGATCCCGCCAGCGCGCGGCCAAGCTCGCCCTGGAGAGCAGCCCGACCGCCGAGCCCCGCCCACCGGTCTCCCCACCGGACCGGGGCGCCGGCAGAGAGGAGACCCGATGAGAACGCGACTCGCACGGACCCCGGCGATCGCGGTCCTGCTGTTCTGTCTCGCCGCGTCCGCGGCGGAAGGCGCCTCGAGCCGGATCCGGCCGGCGGGCGACCCGCCGCAGGCGCGCGTGCGTATCGGGGGGAAATGGAGCCTCTACCACATGGCCACCCGAAATAACCCTTTGGAATTCAAGATACACGGCGGATCGCCTTTCCGTGTGATCTCGCGCTGTCTCTTCGAGGGGGGCGAGGATCCGGAAGGAACAGTCCTCTACGGGATCCGGCTCGAGATCGACGGCGTGGAGCTCCACATCCTCGACGAAGAGGGGTCCGTGGATTCGGGGGCGCGTCTCGAGGGGGGCGGCCCGGTGGGAACCGCCGAGAAACGGATCGTCCGAATCCCGCCGGGGACGCATACACTCCGCGTCGCTCCCGTCGACCCGGTCCGGCGCGTGGCGATCCGCCTTCTCCAGGGGGACGGGGTGGTGCGGAAGATGGCGTGGGTTTCCTACGCTCCGGAGACGTACGAGCAGGCGATCCGCCTCCACACCGGCGACACGGAGACCGTCTACTATCGCTTTTCCAAGGAGGTGCCGGTCACCCTCTTTCTGAACGGGCCGGTGCGCCTCAAGGTGCGGACCCGCTTGGACTTCGGCGTCGAGCGCGGCTATTCCCAGCGTTACGCGATCAAGGTTTCCATCGACGGAGAGCTTCTGAAAAGTTTTCCTCTCAAGGGTAGGGCGAGCCACACCTCGGTCTATCCCGGTCTTCCCGAGATCACTCCCGGAACCGGCCGGGACGTGGAGTTCGTCGTGCCCGGCGGGAGACACTCGGTGACCATCGCCCTGGACTGCACCACCGGCGACGCCGCATCCCTCCGGATCCTGATCCCGCGGCGCGCGGTGACGAACGGGGAATAGGGGGCGGGACCGGCGGGGGAAACGGTCAGTCCACCAACACCCGGGGAATCGCCGCGGGGATCCGTACCAGCACCTCGTAGTTGACGTTACGCGTCAGCGCGCTGAAGGACTGAACGGAGATCTCCGCCTTCTTCTGCCGCCCCACGATCACCACCTCGTCGCCGCGCCGGACGGCGCCGCATTCCGTTACGTCCACCATCATCATGTTCATGTTCACCAGACCCGTTACCGGCGCCCGCTTGCCGCGGACGAGAACGTGGCCCAGGTTGCTCAGATTCCGGGGAAAACCGTGGTAGTAGCCGACCGGGACCGACGCGATCCGCAGGGACCGGGTGGCGAGGAAGGTGGTTCCGTAGCCGACGAAGCCGCCCGGCGGGACCCGCTTCACACCCATGATGCGACTCGACCAGCGCATCACCCGACGGAGCGGATCCTCGAACCACTCGCTGTCGGCGGATTCATGGTCGAGCTGGTAGTGGATACGGGTCTCCTCGCTCGGCCAGAAGCCGTATTGGGCGATGCCGATGCGGACGAGATCGAGAACGGTTTCGGGATAAACGATCGATGCGGCGGAGCAGGCGGCGTGGCGGTAGCGGGGGCGGAGCCCCTTCGCGGCGAGGGCGTCGCTCCCCTCCTCGAAGAGACGGATCTGGCGCCGGATGCGGTGGTAGTTGGCGGAGCTCTCCGCGCCGGCCAAATGAGTGCATATCCCCTCCACCCGGTAGAGATCGGGATGGAGCGTGATCTCCTCCAGAACCCGATCCAACTCCTCTCCCTCCAGGCCGGAGCGATGGAGACCGGTTTCCAGTTCCAGGTGGATCCGCGCCGGTTTGCGGATCCGCCGGGCCAATCGCCCTGCGGCGCGGAGCCGCTCTTGATCGAAGACGAAAAAGCCGATCTCCTTCTCCACCGCCCAGGCGATCTCCGCGTCGTCGATGTATCCCATGATGAGGACGTCGCTCCCGGCGGTCCGGTTGTCGACCACGCCGAGCGCTTCGTCGGCGCTGAAAACGGAGAAGTGCCTCACGCCGCAATCCTCCGCCAAGGGGACGATCACCTTCGCGCCGTGGCCGTAAGCGTTCCCCTTCACCACCGACGAGAAGAGAACATCCCCTCCGTAGAGCCCGCGCAGAAAATCGAGGTTCTCCCGGAGGGCGGAGCGGCTGATCTCGATGCGACAGGGGGCGGTGACCGCCGCCGGCTGCGGCGCGGCGGGAATGCGGTCGCGAGGGGGTTCACCGGAGGGCACGCCGTATCACCTCCTCGAATAGGAGAACCCCCCGCCCGACGAGCGGATCGGGGAAGTCGTAGTCGGGATTGTGGAGCGCCGGCGCGTTCTCCCCGGCGCCGATCCCGAAGAGCGCGCCGGGAGCCGCCTCGGTGAAACGCCCGAAATCCTCCGACCAGGGGAATGGGTGTTCCGGGCGAATCAATTGAAAGCCGAGGTCGCCGGCCGCGTCCGCGACGAGCCGGGCCGAATCCGCGTCATTCACGGTGACCGGAAACTCTTCGATCCATTTCACCGCGGCGTCCAGGCCGTGGGCGCGGGCGATTCCGAGGAGGATCTCCTCGGCTGCCCGGGTCATCGCCCCCATCGCCTCCGGGGAACCGGCGCGGAGGGTGGCCATCACTTCCGCGTCCCCCGGTGTCGTGCCGAACGCGCGTTCTCCGACCCTGGCGTGGATCACCGTCGCCTTGGCGGCTTCGAACATGGCGGTCCGGTTCTGCGGGAGCGCGCCGACGGCGTGGATCGCGTCCGCCGCGGCCGCCGCCGGGCTCCGGCCCCGCTCGGGCTCCGCGGCGTGGCTCGTGGCGCCGCGGAAGCCGGCGATGAGTCCGACCGAAGCGGAGGCGAAGACTCCCTCGCGCACGATCACGCTTCCCAGGGGAAAGCCGGGAAGATTGTGGAGCGCGAAGACCCGGTCCGGCCGGAGCGGGGCGAAACGCGGGTCCGCCAGCACGCGCGCCGCCCCTTCGCCGGTCTCCTCAGCCGGCTGGAAGAGCAGGACCGCCCTCCCCCGTTCGATGGGCCGAGCGGAGAGACGCTCCGACAGCCCCGCCAGGATCGCGGCGTGACCGTCGTGCCCGCAGGCGTGCGAGATCCCCTCGGCGGCGGAACGGTACGGGGCGCCGCTCCGCTCCGCGATCGGCAGGGCGTCCAATTCAGCCCGCGCCAACACCGTCGGGCCCGGAGAGCCGCCGCGATGAACCGCCGCGAGCCCCGTGCCGCCCAATCCCTCGATGATTTCCCCGGCGCCGTGTTCGCGAAGGAAGCGGGCCACCCGGCCGGCGGTCTCCTCTTCGAAACCCGAAAGCTCCGGCGAGCGGTGCAGTTCGCGCCGGAAACGAACAAGGGGGGTCGCGTCGATGGAAGAATCCGAATTCATTTAGAATAAAATCGTTTACATGAATGAATCGCGGGATCGCGCCTTGCAATCCCTCCCGTCGCTTGTTAACCTAACACCGATCGGAAGTCGGTTCAATCGATTCGCTTTGAATCGCGCGCGCGACTCCCGGGTCCGCGTTTCCGCCGGTTTCCCTCCGTACTCTTCGTTCCCCGTCGCGCCGGAGGCGCATCATGTCTCGATCCAATCTGATTCTCTGGGCCATCGTCGCCGCCTACATGCTCTTCGTCTTCATCAAAGGCGTGTCGAAGGTGCGAAAGGTCGGCTCCACCGACGACTTTCTCGTGGCCGGAAGAAACGTGGGGTGGTTTTTCCTCTTCTGCACCATGGGGGCCACGGTGATCGGCGGCGGGTACTCCATCGGCGCCATCGGCAAGACCTACGAGTGGGGGATCCTGATGCTGCTGGTCTCCACCGGCGGCTACTTCCACTTCATCTTCTCCGGTCTCTTCGTGGCGCCCCGTTTCCGTGAGGCGGAGCTTTACACGGTGGCCGGTTTCTTCGGTCATCGCTACGGCGAGGGGCCGCGATTCCTCATGCTGGTTCTCTCTCTCCTTTTCTCGGTCTTCATCGTGGCGGCGCAGATGGCCGCCTTCGGGACGGTGCTCGCCTCCATCCTCCCCGATTTCATCGACGCCGCGAACCTGACCGTCTGGGCGATCCTGATCGGCGGCGCGATGGTCGTGATCTACAGCACGGCCGGCGGCCTGATCGCCGTGATCCACACCGACTTCTACCAATTCCTGGTTTTGATGGCCGGATTCCTGATTACTCTCGCGTTCTGCGTTCCCGACATCATCGGCTCCCGTAATCCGGAGACGGGGCGGTTCGTCCCCACACGCTTCGGGACGATCGACCTGGTCGACGCGGATAAATTAGCATATAAAATTAATGAGGGATCGGATCCCGTTTCCCGCTATCTTCGGGAGAGGGCGGTGGCGGAGCCGCCGGCCGACGTCTCGGGGGGAAGGGATCCCTCGATCGAGGGGACCATCGTAGATGGTCTGAACCGCGTTTTGGACGATCCCGGCCTCTACGACGAAAAGCGTTTCGCCGGCGTGGCGCTCGGCGAACAGTCCCTGGAAACGCTCCGGGGGGAGACGGAAGGGGCGGCCCTCCGCCGGCGGAATCTTTCGCTCCTCCAGGACGCCTATCCGGCGGAGTTGACGAAGAACCGCTCGATCCCGGCCGATTTCTTCCGCATCGACGGGGGAAAGGGATTGCTCTTTCTGATCACCACCTTCCTCGCCTTCTTTCTGGGGGAGACCTTCGCGCCCGGCTACGCCACGCGTTACTGCGTGGGCCGATCCATCCGGGAGACGAAGATCGGCATCGCGGGTGTCGGCTTCTTCCTCGCCCTCACCTTCCCGGCGGTCCTTTTCTTCATCGCCCTCTACGCGCGGATCCACTTTCCCGACATCGATCCGCAGCAGGCGCTCCCCATGGTGGTGCGGGAACTGAACAATCCGGTAGTGGCGGGAATCATGATCGGCGCGCTTCTCATGGCGGTGATGTCCTCGGCCGATTCGGCGCTCAACTCGGCGACGGCGATCTTCGTGAAGGACCTCTTCGAACACCAACTCGGCTGGGAGGACCGGGGGGACGGGAGGATGCTCCGTACCGCCCGGCTTTGTACGTTCGGACTCGGCGCGGTGGCGATCTTGATCGCGGTGCTCTGGTCCGACATCATCGGCCTGCTGCTCTTCACCTATCACGTTTGGGCGCCGGCGGTGATCCTTCCGGTGACGCTCGGCGTGTTTTCCAAGAAGCGTTCGGCGAGGCAGACCCGGCACATCACCGTCACCATGGCGGCGGCGACTCTCTCTTCTCTCGGCTACCGGACGCTGACGGCCGGCGAGGGGCGGGCGTGGTGGTCCCTCTTTCCGGATCGTCTCTCCGCCGTACTCGGACAGATCGATCCGGCGGTGGTCGGGGTTCTCGTTTCCTGCGCGGTTTATTTCACGCTCGCGGCGGCGGATCGGGAGAGGCCCGCGGCGCGGGAGAGGGACTGACGATCCCGAGCGCGGACGAGGAAAAAGAGAACGGCCGGGAAAATCGCTCCCGGCCGTTTCTCTTATATGGTAGCGGGGAGAGGATTTGAACCTCTGACCTTTGGGTTATGAGCCCAACGAGCTACCAGACTGCTCCACCCCGCGTCATGAACACCCGGGTAACGTTAACGCCCGCTCCGGATCCTGTCAAGGGGTCGGGGCAACTTCTTTTCCCCCTTCCTCCTCTTCGAGATCCGATGCGTGATCGGCCTCGGAACGCTCCGCCTCCCGGAGGATGCCCTCCCGCTCCGCCTCGTCGAGAGGGAGAAAGACGTAGGTCCGCTCCCCTTCCCGTTGCAGGTGGAATTGCTCCCGGGCGATCCTCTCGATCGCCTCCGGATCTTCGCGGATCCGGTCCGAGAGGGTGCGCAGGCTGTCCGTCTCGGCGCGGGTCCGCTCGATCGCCGCCTGGAGCCGGCCGTTCTCTCTCTTGAGCCGCACCGTCCGGATCAGGCTGTGCTCCGAGAGGAGGAAGGTGTACGCCACCCAGAGGCCGATCAACACGGCCGCGAGACGGAGGAACCGGCGGCGGGCGAAGGTCGCCCGCAGATCGATGCGGAGGAAGCAGAGCCGCTCCGGAGAGCGCCTGGGCGTCATCGTGTCTCGGCCTCCCGGGGAACGCCGAACCGGCGGATCCCCCCGCGGTTTCTTCCGTTAGCGGACCCTCGGAAACGCCGTGAGACCGGCGTAACGGGCCGCCGTGTCCAACTCCTCCTCGATCCGGAGGAGCTGGTTGTATTTGGCGATCCTGTCGGTTCGCGAGAGAGAACCGGTTTTGATCTGCCCGGCGTGGGTCGCCACCGCCAGATCGGCGATGGTGGAGTCCTCCGTTTCGCCGCTCCGATGCGAGACCACCGACGTGTAACCGGCGCGGCTCGCCGTCTCCATCGCGTCCAGTGTCTCCGTGAGCGTTCCGATCTGGTTCAGCTTGATCAGGATCGAGTTGGCGCAACCGCTCTCGATTCCACGCCGGAGCCGCTCCACGTTGGTCACGAAGAGATCGTCGCCGACGATCTGGATTTGGTCGCCGAGTCGCTCCGTCATCAGCTTCCAGCCATCCCAGTCGTCCTCGGCGAGGCCGTCCTCGATGGAGAGGATCGGGTAGCGGTCGACCAGGCCGGCCCAGTAGTCCACCATCCCCGCCGCGTCCCGTTCCGGGTCTTTCTCGGCGGCGAGAATGTACTTCCCGTTTTTATAGAACTCGCTCGCCGCCGGGTCGAGGGCGAACCAGACGTCCTCGCCGGGGCGGTAACCGGCGCTTTCGATCGCCTGGAGAATCACGCGGAGCGCGTCCTCGTTCGATTTCAGGTCCGGCGCGAACCCCCCCTCGTCGCCGACGGAGGTGTTCAGGCCTTTCCCTTTGAGCACCTTCTTCAGGTGGTGAAAGATCTCCGCGGCGACCCGGAGCGCTTCCCGGAACGTGGGCGCGCCGGCGGGGACGATCATGAATTCCTGGATATCCACGTTGTTGTCGGCGTGGGAGCCGCCGTTCAAGACGTTCATCATCGGCGTCGGCAGGAGGCGGGCCCGCGCGCCGCCCAGGTAGCGATAGAGAGGGAGGCCGACGGCGTCCGCCGCCGCGCGCGCCGCCGCCAGCGAGGCGCCCAGGACGGCGTTGGCGCCCAGGTTCGCCTTGTTGGGCGTTCCGTCCAACTCGATCAACACTTGATCGATTAACTGTTGGTCGAGGGCGTCCATGTCGAGCAGCTCGGGGCCGATGATCTCGTTCACGTTCGCCACCGCCCGGGTGACGCCCTTGCCGAGGTATCGCTTCGGGTCGCCGTCGCGGAGCTCCACCGCCTCGTGTTCCCCGGTGGAAGCCCCGGAGGGGACCATCGCGCGGCCGAAGCCGCCCGAATCGAGCACGCATTCCACCTCCAGGGTGGGGTTGCCCCGCGAGTCCAGGATCTCTCGCGCGTGGAGATCCGCGATCAGTGTCATCGCTATGCTCCCTCCGCCGGCCCGGAGAGGCCGGCCGGTCCGAGTTGAGTCGTGTGAAGTCGCGCGCGGAGGGACCGCGCCGTCCGAGACGTTTCGTACGCTAACCCCCTCTTCAGGGACCGGTCAAGACCTTTCGGGACGTCGCCTTCCTTGACGGCCGTGCCGCCTTTTCCCTACATTCAGTTCTCCGGTCGACTCCCGGAGATGGGCCGGAGAGGAACGAGCGCCCACCGGCGTTCGGTCGATACCGCCCACCTCCCGCGCGGCGGGGACGGGGAGCGAGATGGAGAGCAAGCCGGACGACAAATCGTTGGTCGCGCGTGCGCGGGCCGGCGACGAGGAGTGCTTCCGCATCCTGATCCGGCGCTATCAGAGGGACGTCTTTCGGCTCTGCTATCGGATCCTGCGGAACAACGAGGACGCCGAGGACGCATCCCAGGACGTGTTCATCCGGTTGCACCGCTCGCTCGGCCAGTACGACCCGAGTCACTTGTTCCGGAGCTGGCTGCTCCGGATCACCCATAACCTGTGCATCGATCACCTGCGCCGGCGACGCATGACCACGGTGTCATTGGACGAACCGATCCGGCGGGGGGACGGCGAGATCGAGTGGGATCTGCCCGATCCGGACGCGATGGACCCGCTGGACGCGACCGCACTCGGTCAGGAGAGGGAGATGTTGGAGGAGGCGATCGCGCGGCTCGGGCCGACGCTCCGATCGGCGATCACGCTCAGGCACGTGCATGGCCTCCGCTACGAGGAGATCGCCGAGACGCTCGACGTGCCTCTCGGCACCGTGAAGGTCCGGATCTTCCGGGCACGCGCGGCGCTAGCCGAGATGCTGGGCGAGCGCTTGGGGAGGGAGAGAAAATGACCCGAACGGCCCGCGGGATCTTGTCGGCGGTGATGCCGCTCTGCGCGGTTCTTCTCGTCGCGGCCGCGCCCGCCGGGGCGCGGGACGGGACGGAGCGGGGGAGTGAATGGAGCGCCAGCCACCCCTTCCGGGAAGGGGCCCTTCTCCGCGTGGAGAACCGCCGCGGCTCGGTGCTGGTCACCGGCGTTCCCGGCGCGGACGCCGTCGAGGTGCGCGCCCGAAAATGGATGGAAGGGGGGGCGCCCGAGGACAGCGCCCGCGTTTTCGCTCTTATGGAGATCCGCATCGAGCCGGACGATCACGGCGGGCTTTCCGTCGGGGCTTTCGTCCCCGACCCGATTTACTCCGCCGGCGATTCCTGGTGGGATCGCCTCCGCAGCCGCCGCGACCCGGTGCGCGCCCGAGTGGACCTGGAGATCCTCGCGCCCGCCCGTTGCGAGACGGAGATTCGCACGGTGAGCGGCGACGCGGCCGCCCGCGCCTTGGAGGGTCCCCTCAGGATCGAAACGGAGCGTGGGGACCTGCTGGTCGAGGAAGTGCTCGGACCGGTGCGGGTGGTGGGGCGCCACGCGAACGTGACCGTTTCGGAGATCCGCGGAGACCTGGATGTGCGGGTCACCACCGGCGAGGTGGAGGCCCGGCGGGTGGGTGGGGCGCTCCACGCCCGCAGCTCGAGCGGTGATCTGTACCTTTACGACATCCTCGGCGACGCGGACGTGGAGGGGAGGGCGGGGGACGTTCTGGTGGAGGAGTGCGCCGGCCGTCTCCGTGTGGACGCGGAGAGCGGCGACGTGGAGGCGATCCGTCCGTCCGGCGACGTGGAGATCCGGACCGGTTTGGGGGACGTCTGGGTGCGGGTGGAGCCGGGGAAGTCGCTCCGTTACCACCTCGAATCGGAGGGGGGCAATCTGGACCTCGCCGTCCCCGGCGACTGGAGCGCTCGCATCGACGCGGAGACGCGGACCGGGGCGATTCAATGCTTCTTACCAATTGAATTAAAAAGAGTTAGCCGTTCCAGGTTGCAGGGAACGGCCGGCAACGGCGACTCGGACGCCCGACTTTTCGCTCCGGGAGGGGAGATCCGGATCTCCCGCGTCGATTAAAGGAGAGGAGTCAGGAAACTCCGGAAGGGGTGGTTTCGTAGTGTGGTGCAGGAGAGAGAGGTGGACCGGTGAATAGGAACGGACACATCGACGAGAAGAGAATCCAGGAGATCCTGGAGGAGGCGGGCGCCGAGGCGGAAGAACTCCGGCACCTGGAAGGTTGCCCCGCCTGCCGGGAGCGGCTCGAAACGTTCCGCTCCCTCTTCGTCCTGTTGGACGACGCATCGCTCCCCGAGCCTCCCCCCCATCTGGAGGGGGTGGTTTGCGCGCGTCTCTTCCCGGCCCGTTCCTCCGTCGTCCGCCGTTTCCGCCGGCCGATTCCGGCCTGGGCCTGGGCCGCGGCGTCCATCGTTTTGATGGCCGGATCGGCTTTCCTCTACCGGACCGTGCAGGTGGCGCAGCTGATGGGCGACAATCTTCTGCGTTGGGCGCTTTCCGGCGACCCCGGAGTGATCCGCCTCGTTCTCAGAGGCTTCACCGCTCTCCTACCCGGCCTTTCCCGCGCCGTGGACCTGCTGAAGGAAGCGGCCGGGTACGCGAGCGTGATGAGCCGCACCGTCTCATTGGCGGCGCAAACGACGGAGGTGCGCACCTTGCTCCTCGCCTCGGCGGGATTGCTGGTGCTCGTGGCATTGGGATGGGGGACGCGATTCCTCCTCGCCCACAACAAGGGAGGACATCATGGTCTGCTCTGCGTCTGATCGGAACGTTCTCCGGTCGATTCTCGC
Source organism: Candidatus Eisenbacteria bacterium (assembly GCA_016930695.1). Lineage (NCBI taxonomy): Bacteria > Candidatus Eiseniibacteriota > Candidatus Eiseniibacteriota bacterium. The sequence continues at coordinate 14,909 of JAFGGD010000012.1, read as the reverse complement.
GACGCTGGGCCTGCTTCTCCTCTTCTGGGCCGTTCCGGCGATCGGCCAGGAGGCCGCCGGTACGGTCCCGGACGGCGACGCGGGGGCGGACACGCTCCTCGCCGGGGAGGAAGAGCGCGGCGAAGAGATGGACACAGTGATCCAGTTCCGCACGCGCGGAGACCGGGTCCGGGTGGAGATGGAAAACTCCACAGCGGACATGGTGCGGATCGGCCGAAGCATGGTCGTCCCCGAGGACCTGATCGTGGAAGGGGACGCGGTGGTGATCGGCGGGAACCTGGACGTCTACGGCAAGGTGCGCGGCGACGCGGTGGTGGTGGGCGGCGTGCTCACCCTGCATCCCACCGCGCGGATCACCGGCGACGCGGTGGTGACCGCCGGCAGCCTGGATAAGATGGAGGGCGCGCGCGTCCAAGGCCAGCAGGTCAACGTGGGCTACGGACTCGAGCGACTCTTCCCCTGGGGGCTGCACAAACACTCTTTCAGTCCGACCCAACGGGCGGCCCGTGTGTTCGGGAAATGGCTCGCTTGGCTCGTTCTCTTCTTCTTGTTCACGCTGATCTTCGTCGACCTGTTCTCGCGGGCGACGGAGAGGATCGCGGAGAGGGTGCAACAGGATTATTTCCGGTCCGGCCTGGCCGGAGTCCTCGGGATCGTGCTCACGCCGGTCGCATTCCTGGTGCTCGCGATCAGCATCATCGGGCTTTTGCTCGTGCCCGTGCTGGTCGTCGTCCTCATGGTGGCGTCGATCTGGTCGATGGTGGCCGTCTCCCTGGTCGTGGGAAGGAACATGGGCGTCAAGATCTTCCCGTCCGTGTCCCACCCGCGGTGGCTCACCATGATCGGCTTCATCCTTCTCGGGGCGCTCAACCTGGTCGGCAAGCTCCTGGTCGGCATCGGCGGGCCGCTGAACTATCTCGGCTGGTCCGTGCTGATCGCCGGGAATGTGATCCTGGCCCTCGCCTTCCTGATCGGGTTCGGAGCGGTTCTGATGAGCCGCTTCGGTCGCCGGGGCTCGGCGAACGGCGAAATCGACGGAACGCCGATCGAGACGGATCGGCCGGTCCTTCCGGAAGGCGTGGTCGAGTAGGCGGTTTCGACGAAAATAAAAACGAGGGGGGGCGAGAGCCTCCCCTTTTTTAAGTTTACGTAGAAAGTTTTACGCCGCCGCGATCCGGAACCCGGAGGCGGCTACTCGAGCGCCTCGGGGCGGAAGGTGATGCTCCGGGCTTCGATCCGGTCCTCTCCGAACCCGGCCAGGCTGGCGGCGAAACCGAAGAGCCTCTCCGGCACGGCGCCGAGGAAGGTGCCGTCCCCCTCCTGTTCCCCTTCGACGGGGATCTTTCCCTCCAGCCACGCTTCGATCTCCCGGATCTGGCGAAGTTCGACGGGGCGGACCTCGGCCCGGACGGAGAAGTAGTGGGGTTCGCGCCTCCGGAGCCGCCGGACGGGGAGGATCCGGAGGCGTTCGCGCCGGAGCAGGTCCGCTGTGAGGCTGGCGAGATCGGGGTAGGTGCGCGGCTCGCGCCCGGGCGCGCCGGCGCGGTACACCTTCTCCCACAGGTCGAATTCGATCCGGTAGGTGAGATAGCGGGTTTCCTCGAGATGGTCGAACCAGGAAGCACGTGCTCGCCAAAGCTCCACCTCGAAGATGAGCGTCGCCGGAAGCCCCCCGTCGAGGGTTTCGATCACTTTAGGCGAAAACCCTCCGGTCAGTTCGAAGTCCAGCTCGAGCCACCCTTCGGCGACGCGGATCTGGGAGAAGACGATGTTGCCTTCCGCGCGGGCGGCGGTGGGGGCGAGGAGAAGGAGAAAAAGGGCGAGGATGAGCGGGGGCCGGACCGGTCGAAGACGGAGAAAGGGAAGGGGCAAAACGGATCTCCCGATCGTCTCGGCCGAAGTCGCCGCTCCCCTCCGCCGGCCGGAGCCGGTCAGAAGGTGCGCGCGAACCGGAAAGTGACCACGATTTCCTCGTCCGCCCCCTCGTTCAGGCGGCGGGCGAAGTCGACCCGGACGTCGCCGTCGTCGTTCTGCACGCCCACGCCCATGTCCGATTCCAGGTCGAAGGTCTCCCGCTCCGGGGTGCGCCAGGCGTCTCCCAGATCGGCGAAGAACACGCACTCCAGATCGGCGAAGATCGGCGCCCGGTATTCCACGTTGGCGAGCAAGAAGCGGTTCCCCACCAGCTCCTTGAAGGCGTGGGCACGCATCGTCCCCACGCCGCCCAGATAGAACCGCTCCTGCAGCGGCGCCGTCCCCTGGATGGCCCCGCCCATGATCCGGAAGTCGACCCGGAGCATCGGCGACAGCTTGTGGTAATGGCGCAGGTCCAGCACGCCCCGCCAGTAGTCGAAATCCCCGTCCAGCTCCCAGCCGGAGTAGTCTCCCGAGAGACGGAGCAGGGAACCCTTGGTCGGTTCGTCCTGGTAGTTTCGGCTGTCGTAGGCGTAGCGTCCTTCGATCCGACAGGCGAGGCCGGCCGTGCCGGCGCTGTCGCTGAAAAGGTTCTCACGGAACTTTTTCGCGCCGCCGAAAAGGGACCAATCGGTCTGTTTCGACACCGGTTCGGTTTCGTTCTCCCGGTAGCCGCCCGAGAGGACGTGGTTTCCGAATCGCTCCTCCAGAAAGACGGTCCAGCCGCGCCCCCAGACGTAATCGTAGAAGTCTTCCCGCACCAGGAGAGCGGCGGCGAGGTTTTCCCGTGAGGAGACGGTCCACTGCTCCGGGATCTGGATCCGGTCGTAGCCGGAGGCGCCGAAGGAGAGGCCGGGCACGCCGATCGGCACGGGGAGCCGGAGGCCGGTCTCCCAGGTCCATCGCTCGATCGCGAAAGAATATCCCTGGGTCCACTGCAGGTCCGCCTGATGAAACACGCCGCGGCGGAGGCCGAGGGTGTAGGAAAGGTTCGCCCCCTCCACGCGGTTGTAGCGGGCGCCGCCGCCGAAGGTGACGGCGTTTTGCGCCACCTCCTCGATGTACCAGTACGCCTCCCGGTCGCTCACTTCCAATGTAAAGAGATTGTGCCGGATCCCGGTGAGGCGCTGCTCGCGTTCCGGCTCCAGGAACCAGTGATCGTCTCCCTCGAGCCTGTAGAGGACGCGGAACTGGTACGTGCCGCGGGGGAGAAGGGTCTCGTAGGTCCAGGCGCTCCCCTCGCGGCGCATGCGGCCCCTCCGGGCGTTCCAGTCGTTGAAGGAGCCTTCGATCACCACCTCCTCCGCACCGTCCTGGAAGAAACGGAAGAGGATTCCCTCCTCGATACGGTCCACGGCGATTCCCCGGCGGCGCGTCTCCTCCCCCGGGCGCGGCAGCGGAAGGATCTCCTCGTCGCCGGCGCGGATCACCATCTCGAGGCCGTTTTCGGAATGGATCACGATCTCACCGTTGCGCGTCTCCCAGTTCCCCTCCCGGAGGAGCGCGGCCTGTTCGTCGGTGAGACGGTACGTGTGCTCGCCGATCCGCAGAAGGATCACGTCCTCCCGGATCTGCAGCTCGTCCACCTGCGGCGCGATCGCTCCGGCAGCGAGAAGGGGGAGAAGAGCGGAGAGGAGAGCCGTTCCGATCAGTTGACGTTTCATAGGACATCCCTCGCTTTCCCGGTCTTCTCTCGGAAAAAGCAAGGGGCGTGCCGGATCTCGCCCGGAATTCGGATCGGGTAACCCATTGAATAAATAGGGGTTGTCTTCGGGATGCCCGGCGAGGTCGCCGCGAGGTGTGTATATGGGACACGTCGTGGACGTCGGGGCGACACCGGGCTACGCCTCCTTCGCGCGGATTCCGTACCGTTTCATTTTCCGGTGCAGGTTGGCCCGGTCGGTCCGCAACTCCCGGGCGGTTTCCGCCACGTTCCCTTCGTTCCGGCGGAGCGCCTCGGTCAGAATCCGCATCTCGAACAGCTCCACCCTTTCCCGGAGTGTGGAGCTGTCGTCGTCGCCGCCGGGAGCGGAAGCGGGATGAAGGACGCGCTCCACCTCTTCGGCGGTGATCTCGGGGCCGCCGCCCATGATCAATAATCGTTCGACGAGGTTCTTCAGCTCCCGCACGTTCCCCGGCCAGCGGTAGCCGAGCAGGGAGTCCATCGCACCGGTGGAGAAGCGGAGGGGCCGGCGGCCGTTCTCCTCGGCGAAGTGCCGGATGAAACGGTCCACCAGGACCGGGATGTCTTCCGCGCGTTCCCGCAGGGGGGGAACGGTGATGGGAATCACGGCGAGACGGAAGAAGAGATCCTCTCGAAAACGTTTCGCCTCGATCTCGCCGCGGAGGTTTTTGTTGGTGGCGGAGACCACCCGCACGTCGAAGGGGATGGCGCGTCGGCCCCCGACCCGTTCCAGCTCGCGCGCCTCGAGAACGCGGAGCAGCTTGGCCTGCGTCTCCAGGCTCATGTCGCCCACTTCGTCGAGCAGAAGGGTGCCGCCGTCGGCCGCCTCGATCTTGCCGATCCTCTGCTCCGTGGCGCCGGTGAAGGAGCCCTTCTCGTGCCCGAAGAGTTCGCTCTCGATCAGGTCCTTGGGGATGGCGGCGCAGTTCACCTTGATGAAGGGCCGGTCGCGCCTGGGACTCTCCGCGTGGATCGCCCGGGCCACCAATTCCTTGCCGGTCCCGTTCTCGCCGTAGATCAGGACGCGGCTTCGGGAGGGGGCGGCCAGTCCGATCTCCTCGCGGAGCGCCGCCATGGTCGGATGGTCGCCGATCATCTCGCCCGGCCCGAGGGCGCGGGACCGGAGGTCCCTGTTTTCCTCCTGCAGGCCGCGGATCTCGAGCGCGTTCCGCACCGTAATCAGAAGGCGTTCCGGGTCGAGCGGTTTTTCGATGAAGTCGAAGGCGCCGAGCCGGGTCGCCCGCACCGCCGAATCGATGGTGGCGTGTCCGGAGAGAACGACCACCGGGAAGGAGGCGTCTCCCTCGCGCAGTGTTTGGAGGAAGGCGATCCCGTCGACGCCGGGGAGGCGGACGTCCAGGAGGAGCAGGTCCGGCGGAGCGGCGTCGATCCTCTCGCTCCCCTCCTCGGCGGAGGGAAAGTCCTCCACCCGGTATCCCTCGTCCTCGAGAAGCCCGGTCAGGGAGCGGCGGATGTTGGTTTCGTCGTCGATGACGTAGATCGTTCCCGGGGGCACGGCGCTCTCCTTTCCGTCCGCGTCCATTGTAGGGAGGGAGAGGGAGGAGCGCAAGGAGGGTGGTGGGGGGCGCGGCGCCGGTCACGACGGGGAGGGACGGTCTGTCTCAGCGGGCCGCGGGGAGGAGGATCCGGAAAACCGTTCCCCGGGGTCGATTCGGCTCCACGTCGATTTCGCCGCCGTGGTCGAGCACGATCCTCTCCACCAGGGCGAGGCCGAGGCCGGTCCCTTCCCGCTTGGTGGTGAAGTAGGGGGCGAAGACCCGGCCCAGGCGATCCGGCGGGATGCCGGGTCCGTCATCGGCGACGCGGACCGCCACGCGGTCCCCTTCGGCCCGGGCGTCGAGGAGAAGGGTCCCCTTTCCCCCCGTCGCTTCCACCGCGTTCTTCACCAGATTGGAGAAGACCCTGCGGAGCAACTCCGCGTCCCCCAGCGCGGGAGGAGTGCCCGGATCGATCCGCACACGCACGTCGAGACCCGTCCCTTCGGTATAGAGACCGGCCACGGCGGCGAGCAATTCATATATATCGAAAGGTTCCATGCTCGGCTCCGGAAGACGGGAGAACTGAGAAAACTCCTCGGCGAGCGCCTTGAGGTTCTCCACCTCCTCCAGGATCGGCCGGAGGCAATCCTCCCAAACGCGGCGCTCCTCCCCGTCCATGCGGGCGGCGCGCCGCTCCAACCGGTGAAGCGACAGGGTGATCGGCGTGAGCGCGTTCTTGATCTCGTGAGCGATCCGCCGCGCCGCCTCGGCCCAGGTGGCGACCCGCTCCGCGCGGAGCAGCCGCTCCCGCCCCGTCTTCAGATCCGCCGTCATTTGGTTGAAGGCGTCCACGAGGGTCCCCAGCTCGTCGCTCGTGGTGCGCGGGACGATCACGTCCAGTTCCCCCTCGCTCACCCGGCGGGTCCCGTCGACCAGAGAGCGGACCGGCCGGCCGAGGGATCGGGCGAGCCAGCGGCCGACGAAGAGCGCCGACACGGCGGCGGCGAGGAGGATCGACGCGGTGAGGATCGCGATCTTCGCCTTGGCGTATCGCTCGTAGAGGCGGAGCTGCGTGTAGTAGTGGAATCCCTCGCGCACGGCGCGCAGGCTGACCTCCCGATCCTCTTCCGAGTCCCGCTCCGAATCGTCGGCGAGGCGGAGCGCCTCCTCCATCGCCCGCTCCACTCCGGGGTTCTGCCAAAGATCGATGGTGCGGTCGATGCGGTCTTTCAGAAGACCGATCAGGACGAGCGTCGGCGCCAGCGTGAAAAAGAGAAAGGCGACGAAGAGTTTTCTCTCGAAGGTGAAGCGACTGCGGGAGCGATAGCTCTGTTTCCTCATCGCGCGTTCCTCTCTTCCGGCGGAGCGGTGCGGAGGCGGAGCTGTCCGCAGGCGGCGTCGATCCCCGAGCCGGCGCTCCGGCGCACCGTGGCGACCAGACGAGGCGCCAGGATCCGCAGAAAGGACTCGATCCTCGACTCCGTCGGGCCGCGCCAGGGAAGGGAGGGGACCGGGTTGAAGGGGATCAGGTTCACCTTGCAGCGGATCGGGGCGAGGCGGCGCGCCAGCTCCCGGGCGTGTTCGTCTCCGTCGTTCACCCCCGCCAGAAGGACGTACTCGAAGGTGACCGGCGCGCCGCTTTGCCGGGCGAAACGGTCCGCCGCCGCCAGCAGCGCCTCGATCGGCCAGCGTTCCGCGATCGGCATGAGCCGCCGGCGGATTTCGTCGTTCGAGGCGTTCAACGAGACGGCGAGTCGCAACCCCAGCTCCTCCGCGGCGAGGCGGTCGATGAGAGGAACCAGGCCGGCGGTGGAGAGCGTGATCCGTCGCGGCGGGATCGCCGCCCCCTCGGGGTGGACGAGGAGTCTCACGCTGCGAACCGTGTTTCTGTAGTTCGCCAGAGGCTCTCCCATCCCCATGTACACCACACGGCGGACCGGTTCCTCCTGAACAAGGAGCTGGCCGGCGATCTCCCCCGCCGTGAGGGAGCGCCGGAAACCGCCCCGGGCGGTGGCGCAGAAGGCGCAGCCGTAGCGGCAGCCGGCCTGGGAGGAGACGCAGAGGGTCGCCCCGTCTTCTCCGGCGATTCGCACCGCTTCCACCGCCGCGCCGTCCTGGAGGAGGAAGAGGTCCTTCACCGCGCCGTCCGGCCCCGGCCCGACGCGCTCCGTCCGGCGGGGAAGGTCGATGCGGAATCGCGCCTCCAGCGCTTCCCGAAGCGGGAGGGGGAGCACGGTCATCTCCCGGAAGGAACGTGCGCGGTGCCGGTGAATCCAGCGGAAGATCTGCGTTCCCCTGTAGGGGGGCTCGTCGAGGGCACTTAGGAGCGCGCCGATCTCTTCCGGCGTCGATCCGACCAGGTCGGTTTTCCGCGCTTCCTCCATGGGCGCCTCCGGTCCGAGGCTACCACAAAGCGGGGGGGCGGGCGAGCGGACAGGCGTGGAAACGCTGAAGTTCCGGGGCCGATCGGTCGATCCGTCGGATAGCCGGGCCACCGCGTCCGGCGGGGAGAGCAATATGACGATCGGTTGGATCGAGAAGATAAGGAGGCATGCCGCCGTCGCGACCGGCGATTTCGGCCGCATGTTCCGGGACGTGAAGATCCCGCCTCTCCCGGCGGCGGCGGTCCGCCTCGTCGGCGAGATGAACAAGCCCGAGCCGGATCCCAAGCAACTGGTCCGGATCCTCTCCGGATCGCCCGAACTCGCCGCCCGAGTGTTGCAAACGGTGAACTCCTCCTACTTCTCCCTCGGTCATCGCGTGACCACGCTTCCCCACGCGATCTCCCTTCTGGGGATGCGCCAGATCCGGTCCATCGCCCTCTCCTACACGATGGTGAGCGGCGTCCCGCGGCCGAAGGACGACGGCCTTTTCGACCACGAGGCGTTTTGGATCGACTCTCTGATCCGCACCTTGATCGCCCGTTCCCTCGCCCGCCGGCAGGGCCTGCACGACGAGGAGGAAGCGTTCACCGCCATGCTCCTGGCCGACGTGGCGCTCCCGGTGCTGCTCGTCGCCTGGAGGGAGTATTACGCCCCGATCGTGGAGCGTTGGGCGGAGAGCGACGAGCGTCTCTCCCGGATCGAACGGGAGAATCTGCGCTGGGATCACGCCCAGGCGGGCGCCTGGATCCTCCGTTCCTGGGGATTTCCGGAGGAAATCGTCTGTTTCGTGGGCGCCCATAATCTCTCCGCGGAGGAACTCGCCGAGGCGGAGTTGGAGAACACCATCGCGCTCCCCATGTCGGTGGCGAGTCTCGCGCCGAGCGTGCTCCGCCGGAACGAGGAGAGGGTGTCTCTTTTCGCCGCCGAAACCAGGAGGCGTTTCGGGATCGACGACGATGGGTTCCGGGGCTTGATCGACGAAACCCGAACCGGGCTCGACGAGATCCGCTCTCTTTTCGGTTTGGGCGACCGGGGAGTGGGAGAGACGCTCGACGCGATCGCCGCCGCCGGTGCCGCTGATGCGGGAGGGACGGCGTGACTCGCGCCCCTTCCGGTCCTCCGGCCCCGCAGGGAACTCCCCTCTTCCGGCTCGTCGCGCTCGGCAGCCGGATGCGTTTCGGCTACCGCGTTCGGAGCGCCGGGAACCGCGGGACCGCGATCCTCCTTTTCACGTTTCTCTCCGCCGCCACGGCCCTGGCGATCATCACACTGGCCGCGTACCGGACCCGCTTCCCTCTCCTCTTCCCGCCCCTCGGTCCGTCGGCGTTCATCCTTTTCTACGCGCCTCTCTCGGCGAGCGCCTCTCCGCGGAGCGTGGTCCTCGCCCACGGCCTCTCCCTGTTTTCCGGTCTCGCGGCGCTCGCCGTCGTCGGCGCGCTCCGACCGGAGGCGGGGCTCCATAATCCTTTGGTTATGAACGGTTCGCGCGTGGCGGCGATCGCCCTCGCCATGGGCGCGGCCGCCGCGGGGATGATCGTCCTTCGCGCCGCGCACCCGCCCGCCGCGGCGACGGCCCTCCTCGCCGCCATGGGCTTCATGAACGAACCGGTCAAATCGATCGGGCTCCTCGCCGCCGTGCTCCTGCTCGTGGCCCAGGCCTTCCTCTTCAATCGGGTTCTCGGCGGCCTCCCCTATCCGATCTGGCGCGCCGACCCGGAGACGATCCGCGGCGGGGGCGTGCTGGCCGGCATTCCGGAGGAGGGGACCAATTTCTGGAGCCGCCGCGCCGACCGGATCTTCCGGTCCCGCCGCCCCTGACCCCGCGAAAACTCTTGCCCCGGCGCTTGTTCGGCCTGTTCGTTTTCCTCGAGTCGTGTTAAAGTGAAAACATCAATCATGCAGGCGCCCTTCCCCGCCCGGAGGCCGAACATGAACACTCCCGACCGCCGCAAGAGTTTCCGTTTCCCGATCCTCGCCGCGCTGATCCTCCTTCTCGCCCCGTTTCTCGCGGGATGCGACGACTCCGGCGGCGGTCCCTCCGGAGGAGACGCTTCGTGGTCCACCCTCCATTCCGGACTGGATCGCAACCTCGCGCCGGACGCCACCACCGAGGAACTGCGGTCGCTGGTGGAGGGGAACCACGGCTTTACGCTCGCGCTTCTTCAGTCTTTCGACGCGGGCGGAAACCTGCTCTTCTCCCCCTACAGCATCCGGAGCGCTTTCGCCATGACCTGGGCGGGCGCCCGCGGGGAGACGGAGACGGAGATGACGTCCGCGCTCCTCTATGACCCGGACCAGGAGCGGACCCACAACGCCTTCAACGAGATCGGGCTGATTCTGGACGGCCGCGCCCTTCCCGCCTCGGGGGGGGAGGACCCGGTGGAGCTGCACGTCGCCAACGCGTTCTGGGGACAGACCGGGTACGACTATCTCGAAGACTATCTAGATGTTTTAGCCGTGAATTACGGAGCCGGCGTGGAGCTGCTCGACCTGAACGGGGCGAAGGAATCGGCCCGCGACGTGATCAACGATTGGGTGTCGGACCACACCGCTTCCCGCATCGAGGAACTGATTCCCGAAGGATTCGGAACGGATCTGCCTCTCGTGGCGGTTCTCACCAACGCGCTCTACTTCAAGGCGCCCTGGGCCAAACCTTTCGAGGACGATCTCACCGCCGACGGCGTTTTTCATCTCGAGGGGGGCGGCGGCGATGTCGTCGCGCCGATGATGCGCCGGGAAGAGACCTTCGGGTGGTACGCGGACGACCGGTGCCGGGCGGTGGAACTCGCCTATCGGGGGGGCGGCCTCTCGATGGTGCTGATCCTCCCCGAGGAGGGGACTCTGGACGCCTTTGTCTCGAGTCTCGACGGAGACCGCCTCGGCGAGATCCTGGACGGAATCGACTCCGCGTTCGTCTCCGTCACGCTCCCCCGTTTCTCCTTCGAGTCTTCCTTCGAACTGAAGGAAACGTTGATCGGTCTCGGCATGAGCGATCCCTTCGCGCCGGGCGCCGATTTCAGCGGCATGATGGCCGGACGGGACATTTGGATCGACGAGGCGTATCACAAGACGTTCATCGCCGTGGACGAGAAGGGGACCGAGGCGGCGGCCGCGACGGCGGTGGTCCTCGTCGAGCGGGGAGGCGCGGAGAACGTCTTCACCGCCGACCATCCTTTCCTTTTCCTCATCCGGGATCGGGAGACCGGCCTGATCCTCTTCTGCGGGCGGGTGATCGATCCGGCCGCCTAGACGGAATTCCTTGCGGATCAACTCGTTTCCGGCCGGCGCCCCGCGCCCCGCGCCGGATAGGGGACGGTTGACACCCTCCCCCGCCTGTCCCCATACTAGGACGGTCTCGAACAGGAGCGATCATTCGATGAGCGGAGAGATGCGCGAGCTGTTCCGTGCACTGGGGGATCCGATCCGCTATCGGATCGTGGAGATCCTCCGTGAGAAGCCGTGCTATGTCTCCGAGCTGGTGGAGCGGACGGGCGCCGCGCAGCCGAACGTGTCGCGGCATCTCCAGGTGCTCCGCAAAAGCGGACTCCTCCGGGCGAACCGCGAAGGGAAGTGGATTCGCTACGCCCTCGAGCCGGAGGCGCTCCGGGCGATCGGCCGTTGGTCCGCCTTCCCCGCCCCCCCCGAGTCCGGGCCGCGCGGCCGGGAACGGGGCTTCCGAGTCGAGGGCCGCCGCGACCGGGACGCGGATCTCTTCTTCAACCGGTGAGGCGATCAGTCATGGCGAACGGCACGAGCGATCACATCCTGGTCGTGGACGACGAGAAAGGGATTCAGACCTCCCTCCGCCGCATTCTCGAGTACGAGGGTTACGAGGTGTCGACGGCGTCGAACGGCGAGCAGGCCCTCGACTCGATCCGGGCCGGCGTCCCCTCGCTCGTCCTTTTAGACATCAAGATGCCCGGCATGGACGGGATCGAGGTGCTCGGCGAGGCGATGCGGATCCGCCGCGAGCTGGTGGTGATCATGATCAGCGGCCACGGCACGGTCGGCACCGCCGTGGAGGCGACCAAACTGGGCGCCTACGACTTTCTCGAAAAGCCTCTCGACCGGGACCGCCTCCTCCTCACCGTGCGGAACGCCCTCGAACAGAGACGCCTCTCCATGGAGAACCTGATCTACCGGGAGGCGATGGAGGAAAAATATCGGATCGTCGGCGAGAGCGCCGCGATTCAGTCGATCCTCCGCACCATCGAAAAGGTGGGCCCCACGAACGGCCGCGTGCTGATCACCGGCGCCAACGGAACCGGGAAGGAACTGGTGGCGCGGGCGCTCCACAACGCCTCTCCCCGCGCCCGCAGGCCCTTCGTGGAGGTGAACTGCGCCGCCATACCGGAGGAGTTGATCGAGAGCGAACTCTTCGGGCACGAGAAGGGCTCGTTCACAGGCGCCACCTCGATGCGGATCGGCAAGTTCGAACTCGCCAACGGCGGCACACTCTTCCTGGACGAGATCGGCGATATGTCCCTGTCGGCGCAGTCCAAGGTGCTCCGTGTTTTGGAGACCGGCGAGGTGACCCGCGTCGGCGGCAGCCGCACCAAGACGGTGGACGTGCGGGTGCTTTCGGCGACCAACAAGGACATCATCCGTGAGGTGCGGGAGGGACGCTTTCGCGAGGACCTCTACTATCGCCTGAACGTGGTGCCGATCCAGGTCCCCTCGTTGGCGGAGAGGCGGGAGGACATCCCCATCCTGGTCCGCTATTTCCTGGAGCGCTACTCGGCCGAGAACGGAATCCGCCCGCAGGCGATCGACGACGCCGTCCTCGATCGTCTCGCCCGGGAGCGGGAGTGGCCGGGGAACGTGCGGGAGCTCAGGAACACGATCGAGAGAATGATCATCCTTTCCGAGGAGGAGAGGATCTCCGTGGAGGACATCCCGCCCCTCGGGGAGCGGGGGATCGCCGACCCCGCCGCCGCCCTGGCGGAGGGAGCCACCTTCCAGGATTTCAAGGAGCAGGCGGAGAAGAGCTTTCTGCTCGAGCGCCTGGATGCGAACAACTGGAGCGTCAGCCGGACCGCTCGCGATCTGGGGATGCAGCGTTCCAACATCTACAAGAAGATCGAGAAGTACGGCCTTCGGCGACCCTCTCCGGGTGGGGACGATCGACGCACCGGGTGAGGTGATTCGACACACCCCGCGACCCTCAGGATCGCGCCGCTCCTCTCTCCCCCGCAAGGACCATTTTTCGTTAATCTGATGTTTAATAGTAGGTTAGGGTCGATTCTCCGGCCAGGAACGCCCGGCTCTTCTCCGTCTCATGGAGTGGCACGTGCTTTGCGTTCTACCGGGATTAACCCGCATCGGGAGGTGTCTAGATGAGAAAGACGGCTGGGTATGGAGCGATCGCGGCCGCTTTGCTGGCGCTGATCGCCTTCGCGGGGTGCGACGACGACAATGTGACCGAGGTCGTACACGTTTACCACACCGTTCCGCCCGTACCGGTCGGTGTGTTCACCGTGACCGGAGACCGATCGGTGCAGGTCTACTGGGAGCCGGCGCGCGGCGTGGGGGACGTAACCTACGGCGTGTATCGGAGTACGGAGCCGCTCGGCGACTACTATCTGGTCGGAACGGTGGTGGGCGCCGAGAACACCTATTTCTTCGACAACGACGTGGAGCTGGAAAACGGCGTCACCTACTTCTATGCCGTGGACGCCTCCAATCAGTACGGCGAAAGCGATCTCTCCTATGAGGAGGTGGCGGACACCCCGCGGCCGCAGGGGGTGGGGTTGCGACTCTACTGGGACGGCTACGACCCGGAGAGCGCGGGACTCGATTTCTCGGAGATCCAGCGCGGCGGCGACGCCGGCGACATGGTCGTCGCCTGGGACGACGATCTCTGCGATGTCTACCTGATCGTCGTGGACGATCTTTTCCGGCTCGTGCCGGCCTTCGTGGAGGAGGAAGGGGAGACGTACCCGAACGACATCCAGGATTTCGGGTACACCTATGACTTCGACGAGATCAGTTTCGCCCCCCTGGAGGGGTGGTCCCTCGATCCCTACGGCGTGGAGCTGATCGAAGGGCACACCTATGTGATCTGGACCTGGGACGACCATTTCGCCAAGCTGCGGGTCGTCTCTATCGGAGAGAACCATGTTGTTCTCGAGTGGGCTTACCAAATCAGCAATGACGACATTGAAAGAAGACAACTCGCGCCGAACTTCGACCGGCTCTTCCGCAAATCTTGACGGAAAGGGCTCGGAATGCGCGGTCTGGGTTTCGCGTTTCTGGTTCTGGCGGTGGCCGGTCCAAGCGCCCTCGGCGCGGATGGGACGGTCCCAGCCGGTCTGGAAACCGAACATCTGGTAGTCGTGCGTTCCTCGGACGGGGACCTCGGCGGGGACGCCTCGATCGGGTGTTCCCCGCGTGAAGGGGAGGGGGCGGTTCGCGCTCGGCGCCCCGCTTCGAATCCCCCTTCGATTTCCCGAATGGAAAGCGACCGGCCCCGCGAATCGTGTTCCCTTTTTTTGCGCCCGTCGGACAAAAAGATGGAACCCCGGAGGGGTCTGGGGAGTAGAGAGAGTTGGAACCTCCGGACGCGCCGCGGGACCCGGCGGCCGGCGTTCGAATGCGACGGATGATCGGATGATGTAGGGTCACGGGACGGAGAATCGTCCCCGCGAGAGTCTGCAGTTCCCGAAAGCTCTGCCCTCCTGCAGAGAGCTTGCGACCCCGGGAAACGGGTTCGCGAATGGCGCCGGCGATGAAGGTGTTGAAAAGGGGCAACACTGGATTCGCCGGTGTCTTTTTTTCCCGGCGATTCGGGGTGGGGCCTACTGCGGCGACGCGGCGCGGGCTGCGAAGCCGCTTTTCCTTCGGCCGCTTCCTCAGCGTAGCTCAGGCTACGCTTCCGGGAGCGGCCTTGTCCAAAACGTCTTCTCGCCTCACGCCGCGACACCTCGTTACGGACCCACCCCGAACCGCCGGGAAAGAACCCCAGGGAAAGAACCGCCGGAAAAGAGGAAGGCCCGCATCGGCTTCGCCGCCCCCGGTTTTCCTTCGGGGCATGGTGTGGGGAGAGGGTGGGGGTGAGGGTGCCTTTCCTTCCCCCGCCGGCTCTCCCTTCGGGGCACGGTGTGGGAAGGAGGACGGACGGGTAATCCCTCTCGGAATCCGGGGCGTGCCGCCCCCTGGGTGGGTTCATGATCGCCACGGAGTTTCCACAAGGGTGCGACCTCGCGCGGCCGCTTCTCACGCACCTCGAGAGGTGGGGGTCCCCGTCCCGCCCCTTCTCCTCGAAGGATCACGCCGTCCGTCCGGGGAGGAGGCGGAGAGGATAGCGGGTGAGGGTCAGGGTGCCTTTCCATCCCCCACCAGTCTCCCTTCGGGGCACGGTCCGGATGCTTCCGCATCCTCCCTCTTCTCGCTCGCCGACCCACCTCCGCCCGCCCCGATAAGCTCGAC